>NZ_JAKGAW010000006.1:0-129190 GCF_021532475.1 Pseudoalteromonas sp. APAL1
ATAGCAGTTTCGCTCGCGCGGAGAAAATTGCGATACTGAGAAAAAATCGATCGCAACCATCTTAAATGGTTTCAAACTAAGAACATACCCAAGACAATTTATTAAAAATTAGTTTTCACACAGTCTGTGTAATAAGCAGACTTTCCGGATTAACTCATTTCTGCCCCAAGAAGTATTTACGAGAATTTGTCAAAAGAGCGAACTTCAGCCGTTCACAATTGCTTTTCTATTTCGTAAAAGTATATTGCTCGCATACTCAAGAAAATGACCCAATCGCTCGTTTTTGTTCCGTGACAAAAGCTAAAACCACTGTGTTTTAGTAGTATTGGCAATTAGTTAAGAAGTTTGTTACAAATGAGTCATTATGAAAAGCGAATGACGCTGCGGTAGAAAAACGAGCGACTTGCTTGCTATAAACATGTTTGGATTTACAACAAAAATTAACAAGGATGACGAAATGGTAAGGTTTTATCTAATTTTTACTGTGCTAGGTGTATTGCTACCCTATGGTGCGTTTGTTCCTTGGCTAGTAACCAATGGCTTAGATATAGGTCTTTTGTTCAGTGAAGCGGTCGCAAACCCAATTAGTATATTCGCTTGGCTTGATGTCTTAGTTACGGCGATTGTTTTGTTAGGTTTTGTCATAGTAGATGGCCAAAGACATAAAGTGAAGTATCGATATTTTGCCGTGCTTGGAACTTTATTAATTGGAGTGTCGTTTGGGCTCCCAATGTATCTTTACTTCAAAGAAAAACAATCTCTCCAACCACAGCCCTAACTTCGAGTCAGTCGGATCTGGGTCGGAACATTTATTCCTATTTCCTTTTAGATTCATTACACAGTTCAGAGCATAGTACTGAGTTTTAACAAACATTTTTACTATTAGTTGAAAGCTTGTACGCAATTCATCCCAATTTAGTGCATCCTCCATAGTACAACCCGCAGCCTCACTTTTGTACAAAGACTTGCTCAGCCAATCACCTCCTCTAAAAAGTGGTTCAGACAAATCATTTTTATTGACATCTTTCTTTACTTATCAGCCTCTATCTAAACTTGCTTGGTGCTTTAAATGATCAATAAACACCGAGACCTTTTTTGCCAAGTATTTTCTGGAAGAGTAAAAGGCATACAAAACCAAATCTTCGGGCTCATATTCCATTTTCACTACTTCCAGAGAGCCAGAATCTATCTCATTACGACAGGATTCGGTTGGCAGTATAGCAAAGCCCAGAGCTGCCAATGTGCCAGATTTAGCAAGATGCCCGCTATTGACCTTAAATGAAGACTGAACTTTTTGAGTAATAAGCTCACCTTTAGTATTTTTGAAAACCCAAGGTACTCCATTTAACGCAGTAAAAGTATTGATACACGGGACGTGCTTCAAGTCGGTAATCTGAAAAGGTCTAGGATAGGTCTTTAAGAGTTTTGGCGATGCCACAACAGTACTTGGCCAACGTTTTAACTCCTTAGCTACCCAATTATTATCTTCGAGCTTTCCTCGGTGAAAACTTAATATGATGTCAAACCCATCAAGTAAATCCTCTTTCGGGCTGATACTTGTATCGCAACATAGTGAAATTGAGGGATGCTTGGTACAAAAAGACACAACTGCTTGAGCTAAAGCAGGCGAGTCTGGCATTAAAACTCTAAGCTGCCCTATGACTTCATGAGAGTGCAGTTTCACTTCCTCAAGAGCATCATTAAGTTTGTCAAACAAAGGCTGTGTGCGTAAGTAGAGATGTTCTCCTGCATCTGTTGGAGCGATTCGGCGTGTGGTTCGGTTGAATAGCCGTATATCTAGTCGTTCTTCCAGCAAAGCAACATGACGACTGACATTTGATGTTGGCAAACTTAAAAATTCAGCAGCCCGTTTAAAACTGTTGTTCTCATAGACAGAGTGAAAACTTTTTAGCCACTGCTGGTCAATTTTATCAAGCACCATATTTTAATCCCATTTTGTTGGATTATAAAAACAATAAAGCACACTTTATTACCAAAAATAGGTCTATACAATACTTATCACTAAGGTTATATGAAAAGGTTTCCGATGAGTTGGTTAGAAAAACTATTAGATAAGAAGAATATAATCAGTACACGTAAAGCTTCGATCCCAGAGGGAATTTGGACTAAATGCCCATCCTGTGTTCAGATCTTATATCGCATTGCCCTCGAAGAAAATTTAGAGGTGTGCCCAAAATGCGGTCATCATATGAGAATGTCGGCATGCCGCCGCTTAGACAGCTTTTTAGATAAAGGAGAGCGAATTGAGATTGCGAGTGAGCTTGAACCGAAGGACTTTCTGAATTTTAAAGATCTTAAACGCTACAAAGAACGCCTAGTTCTAGCCCAGAAAAGTACTGGAGAAAAAGATGCCTTAGTAGCGATGAAAGGAAAACTTATGGGCTTACCTGTTGTTGCCTGCGCATTCGAGTTTTCTTTTATGGCAGGCTCGATGGGCTCAGTTGTAGGTGCACGTTTTGTTCAGGCAGTTGAAGCTGCTGTAGATGCAAATTGTGGATTAGTTTGCTTTTCAGCGAGTGGGGGCGCTCGTATGCAAGAGTCTCTGATATCGTTAGTGCAAATGTCAAAAACTAGTGCTGCGTTAAATCGTTTATCCAGTAAAGGCTTACCATATATTTCTGTATTAACAGACCAAACACTGGGTGGCGTTTCAGCGAGTTTAGCCATGCTAGGGGATATTAATATTGGCGAACCGAAGGCAATTATCGGCTTTGCTGGTCGACGCGTGATAGAACAAACCGTTCGGGAGAAATTACCCGAGGGCTTTCAGCGGAGCGAGTTCCTCTTAGAGCATGGCGCTATAGATATTATTATAGATAGGCGTGAGATGCGTAAACGAGTTGGTGGATTGCTGGCTAAAATGACAAATACAACTATTCCTTTAAAGCCATAATTTATAGGTTCTGTAACGAAGCAGAGCTAGCTAACTGGATAAAGCTCACTCCAATATGTATAAAACCATTTAGAGGTATTCAAAGTTATAAAGCCATTTATGCCTAGAACTTTCTATTGCGACCACCGCTAATAAAAGTAGTCTTAGACGTTTTTGGATACAAAAAGTTACCTGAAAGCAGGATTGTAGAGCATTTACGTTAAGTCGATTCTATCCAAAAACGAGTTTGCCCGCTCGTCTGTTTTTCGCTGAATATTTTTTTGAAATCGCCAAAACAAAAAGAGCATTGTATATAGCGCGATATAATTCTCGCTTACAATGCTCTTTAAAGACTACTTTTAAATAACGAGGTTATTTTAGTGAATCGTTAATTTCTTTTAATGTTGCAACTGGGTCTGCCGATTGGGTAATTGGGCGGCCTACAACTAAATAGTCGCTGCCATCTTCAACGGCTTGTTTTGGTGTCATGATGCGCTTTTGGTCACCTGCATCGCTGCCTGCTGGGCGAATACCTGGGGTAACCAGTTTAAAGCCTGCGCCAAGTTCTGCTTTTAGCTTTTTCGCTTCTTGTGCTGAGCACACTACCCCATCAAGGCCTGACTCTTTAGCAAGTTTTGCTAGGTAAATTACTTGCTCTTCTGGCGTTTTATCTACACCTAAACGAGTAAGCTCTGCGGCATCCATACTAGTAAGTACAGTTACTGCAATCAGTAATGGTGCGTCATCACCAAACTGCTCTAAAGCTTGTTTTGCTTTAGTCATCATTTCAACACCGCCAGAGGCATGCACGTTAACCATCCACACACCCATTTTTGCAGCTGCGGTTACAGCTTTAGCCACTGTGTTAGGAATATCGTGAAATTTTAGGTCTAAGAATACATCAAAACCTAAGTCGATTAGTTCCTTAACAAAGCTAGGACCAAAATACGTGAACATTTCTTTGCCTACTTTAAGGCGACACGTATCAGGCGATAATTGCTTTACAAACGCAAGAGCTGTTTGTTGATCATCGTAATCAAGGGCAATTAATACTTTTTTTGAATCTTCGACAGACATAACTTTCCTAAAAACTAATGGACTAATATGAATTAAAAACCGTCTATGCCACGGCTTGGAACAATTGTTTCCCAGTGCTTGCACGATGGACATACCCAATAAATGGTATGACTGGTAAAGCCACAGTGCTGGCACTGAAAATCAGGTTTGGTTGCGATATAAGATGTTACTAGCTTATCAATTTGATCGAGTACATCTTTAATATCGTTGTTTTGCTTGGCAAGTAGCTGTAATAAAAAGCTAAAGCCACGAATAGTCGGATGACGCTTTAAACTATCCGTTAAAAATTTAATTGCTTGCTCGATATGGCCTTGCTCAAGTAAAGCTTGGCAATGTTTTATTTTTATTAATACACCACCTTTATCGAGCAACTCGTTGAGTAACTCATGAAATTGGTGGGTTAAGTTTAATTTTTGATAACTAACTGCAAGCTCTTCAATAAATACCGGCGCAAAAAATGTAAACTGGCTAATAAGCTCGCGCCAATAATAAATTGCTTTTACATAATCTTCATTGGTAAAGGCACTGTGGCCAAGCTCATACAATGGGCGAATGGCTTTATGATTTAAGCTAATAGCTTTACGCATAATTTGCGTATCGTTATCTTGTAAGGCTGCTTCGCAGTAAAAATTAGCAATGGCTTTCACATGCTGAGGTTTAGTAAATAAATCACTGTGTGCCTCGAACATGTTAATGCCCTTTTCCCATTCACGTGTTTGTGAATAAAGGTTAATAATTGGCTCTAGTGCCTCTTTATGCCCTGCCTTTACAAGCCACACTAAATGCTCTTCTGCGCCGTCTAGCAAACCTGCCATAATATAATCTTCAGCAAGTTCTAGGCGACTGGTTGCAGCTTGTTGTTCATCAAGGCTTGGGTGTTTTAATAGCAGCTCATGAATTTTAATTGCGCGATCAAGCTCGCCGCGGCGGCGAAACATGGTGGCCAATGTTGAATAATGCTCAACTGAGTCAGCTGCAACTTCGAGTAGATTAATAAGGTGTTCTAAGCCTTGGTCTTCTTCTCTATCTAAGAGAAATTTAAGGCCTTTAGAATATTCAGAGGTAATTTGGCGGTTAAGCTGATGAGCTTGGTTTTTAGCGCTGTTTTTGCCCATTATCCAACCGTAACCGGCTGCAACGGGTAAAAGTAAAAACAGAAGCTCAATCATGATTAGGTGTCTTTATTAGCAACAAGCTTTTTATTGTTTTTTTCAGGCGCTAATTTCTTCTTTAAGCGATAATTCTGCCACTTTAACTGAGAAAACAGTGTAAAGCTTATAAAACAACCAATTGCGACACCTAAAATAAAGCAGATACTTATTACAACAGCTAGGGGTAAGGTATTACTGGCGATTAAATAATTGATTTGCACCAATTGTGGATTCTGTGAACCAAGTACAAACGCAATAAATAAACACAGCGCAATTAATACAATTTTTAATACCCTAAACAAGTAACTACTCCTGTATAAAACTAGGCAATACTCGCATTTACGCGGTCACGTAATTCTTTACCTGGTTTAAAATGTGGTACGTGCTTACCGTCTAACTCAACTGTTTCGCCAGTCTTTGGATTACGACCTGTGCGAGGAGAACGATAATGCAATGAGAAACTTCCAAAGCCACGGATCTCGATGCGATCTGAGCTAGATAATGAGCCGGCCATTTGTTCAAGAATTTCTTTAACGGCATTTTCAACATCTTTCACAGGGATGTGTGCGTGTTGCTCAGCAAGTTGTTCTATCAATTCTGACTTAGTCATAGCGTTTCCTTAAAGAGTGGTAAAGGAAGGGCAAAGCTGCCCTTCCAATTTAAAAAGACTAGATATTAGTCTTTTTGAGCATTTTTGAATGCTGCAGCCATAGCGTTTTCGAACGCTGGCTCTTCTTTCTTAAGCTTCTCTAGTACTTCTTTCTCTTCTGCTTCGAAAAGAGCTTTAACAGATAAGCTTAAAGTGCGGTTCTTACGATCAACACCAACGTATTTCGCTTCGATTTCGTCGCCTACAGAAACTACAGTAGTAGCATCTTCAACGCGCTCTTGAGCGATATCAGCTACACGGATGTAACCTTCAACGCCTTCGATTAGCTCAACAGTTGCGCCTTTCGCATCAACTTCAGTCACTTTACCTTTAACAATAGCACCTTTTTTGTTTGCGTCCAGGTAGTTATTGAATGGGTCAGCTTCGATTTGTTTAACGCCTAGAGAGATACGCTCACGCTCTGGGTCAACTTGTAATACGATAGCAGTGATTTCGTCGCCTTTCTTGAATTCACGTACAGCTTCTTCGCCTGGCGTGTTCCAAGAAATGTCTGAAAGGTGAACAAGACCGTCAATACCGCCTTCAAGACCGATGAAGATACCGAAGTCAGTGATTGATTTGATCTTACCAGTAACTTGATCGCCTTTGTTTTGTAGACGAGCAAATTCTTGCCATGGGTTAGCAATACATTGCTTAAGACCAAGAGAAATACGACGACGCTCTTCGTCGATTTCAAGAACCATAACTTCAACAGTGTCACCTAGTGAAACAACTTTTGAAGGGTGGATGTTCTTGTTAGTCCAATCCATTTCAGAAACGTGTACTAGACCTTCTACGCCTTCTTCGATTTCAACGAAACAACCGTAGTCAGTAAGGTTAGTTACACGACCAGAAAGCTTAGAACCTTCTGGGTAACGACCAGCGATAGCTGCCCATGGATCTTCGCCAAGCTGTTTAAGGCCTAGAGATACACGAGTCTTTTCTTTGTCGAATTTAAGAACTTTAACTGCGATTTCGTCGCCAACATTAACGATTTCTGAAGGGTGCTTAACACGCTTCCACGCCATGTCTGTGATGTGTAGTAGACCGTCAACACCACCAAGGTCAACGAACGCACCGTAGTCAGTAAGGTTCTTAACGATACCTTTAACTTCTTGACCTTCAACAAGGTTAGCAAGAAGCTCTTCACGCTCTTGTGAGTTCTCTGATTCGATAACTGCACGGCGAGAAACAACAACGTTGTTACGTTTTTGGTCAAGCTTGATTACTTTGAACTCAAGCTCTTTACCTTCAAGGTGAGTTGTGTCACGTACTGGACGAACATCAACAAGTGAACCAGGTAGGAAGGCACGGATTGAATCAACTTCAACAGTGAAACCGCCTTTAACTTTACCGTTGATAACACCAGTAACAGTCTCTTGCTCTTCACATGCTTTTTCTAAGCGGATCCACGCTTCGTGACGCTTCGCTTTCTCACGAGAAAGGATAGTTTCACCGAAACCGTCTTCGATTGCGTCTAAAGCAACATCTACTTCGTCGCCAACAGCAACTTCTAGTTCACCAGCAGCATTTTTGAATTGCTCAGCAGGGATTGCACTTTCAGATTTAAGACCAGCATCAACAAGTACGATGTTGTTCTCGATTGAGATAACAGTACCTTTAACGATAGAGCCTTGCTCTGCTTCAAAACCCTTAAGGCTTTCTTCAAATAACTGCGCAAAATTTTCTGACATTATACGTCTCTAAATAATTAAATAACCAATTAGCAACCATGCTGCATGGGGTTGTTAAAATCGCGCTAGCATCCTGCCGGCACCTTATAAATTTACTTTTTAGCTTTTGGAAGCTTTCCTGCAAGTACTGCTTCGTCGAGTAAAGTTACTACTTTATCAAACACTTGCATCGCATCAAAATCACTAGTATCGATTTCAATGGCGTCTTCTGCAGGCACTAATGGCGCAACCTCACGTGTCATATCACGGTGATCTCGCGCTTTTATGTCCTCAAGTAGACCACTTAGTGTAACATCAAGACCGCGTTCATTCAACTCAGCAAAGCGACGACGTGCGCGCTCTTCAGCTGTAGCAGTTAAATATATTTTCAACGGTGCATCAGGAAACACAACAGTGCCCATATCACGACCATCAGCAATTAAGCCATTTTCTGTACGAAATGCACGCTGACGGCGTAATAATGCTTCTCTCACTCGTGGTAACGCTGCTATTTTCGATGCAGCTGCACCCACTTCTTCATTACGAATCGTGGTTGTGACGTCTTCGCCTTCCAACACAATTTTCGATGTGTGAGTGTGGCTATCAACCAAAAACTGCACATCTAAGTTTGCTGCAAGTGGTACTAATGCATCTTCATTATCTAATTCAATCTGATGGTGAAGCGCAGCAAGTGACAGCACACGGTAAATCGCACCGCTGTCTAATACATCCCAACCTAATTTCTCGGCTAACAAGCGACATACAGTTCCCTTACCTGAACCGCTTGGACCATCGATGGTGATTACGGGCATTGATAACGCCTGCATTTATAACCTCCTGCAATGCACACCAAAATAAAACCGGAATATTATACGCCAGTTATTAAAATAGATCCGCACTTAGAGTGTAACTTTTTATATTTTCTTCTGTTTTATTGACTTGAGACAGACTCTAGAACTTTGAAAAATGTAGGAAACGTTTTATACGTACACTTAGGATCGTTAATGGTTATCGGCTTGCCACCCACTGCAACCATCGCAAAACACATTGCTATACGGTGATCGTTGTAGGTATCAATCGCAACATCATTAAATGTGTCAGGTGGAGTAATTTCGATAAAATCTTCACCTTCTACAACCTCTGCACCTACTTTTCTCAGTTCGGTTGCCATTGCATATAAACGGTCAGTTTCTTTAACACGCCAGTTATAGATGTTACGAATCGCCGTTTTACCCTTTGCAAAAAGTGCTACAGTTGCCAGTGTCATGGCCGCATCAGGTATTGCGTTAGCATCAATATCTACAGCATTCAGCTCGCCTTTGCGAACCACCAGCTTTTCATCGTACCAATCGATTTTTGCGCCCACTTGTTCCATAACTTTGGCAAAGCCAATATCACCTTGAACAGACGCCGCACCTACCCCATTAATTTCAATTTCGCCGCCCGCTATTGCAGCTGCAGCAACGAAATAAGAAGCACTTGATGCATCACCTTCAACCATAATACGCTCAAGTGCTTGATACTGCTGACAGCCTTTTACATAAAACGTTTCGTAGTTGTCATGGCTTACAGTAACACCGAAACGCTTCATCACATCTAGGGTAATATCAATGTAAGGTTTAGATACCAGCGTGCCTTTAATGGTAATTTCTGTGTCGCCATTAAATAACGGTGCAGCCATTAATAGCGCTGTTAAAAACTGGCTTGAAATACTGCCATCAATGGCTACTTTACCACCATTGATTTTACCGCCTTTGATAGCCAGTGGTGGATAGTCGTTATTTTTTAAGTAAGTTACATCACCACCCAGTGCTTGCAATACATCAACCAAATGGCCGATTGGGCGTTCTTCCATGCGTGGCTCACCAACAAGCTCATACTCACCTTCAACAGCAGCAAGTACAGCTGTTAGCGGGCGATATGCAGTTCCAGCGTTACCTAAAAATAACGGTTCAGATGGTGTATTAAATTTACCCGCTACACCTTCAACGGTCGCCACTGTTTTGTCTTCATTAAGCGTAACATTAACACCTAATAATTTTAGTGCGCCAAGCATATGACGGATATCGTCGCTATCAAGCAGGTTTTCAACCACTGTTGTACCTTTAGCAAGCGCTGCTAAGAGTAAAATACGATTTGATAAGCTTTTTGAGCCGGGTAAGGTTACGCTACCATTAACTTTTGCAATAGGTTCAAGACGTAGTTGTTCCATTTAACTATTCTCCTTTGCAAACTTAGCCATAAAATCAACCAAGGCTTGCACGCCTTCAAGTGGCATTGCATTGTAAATACTTGCGCGCATACCACCGACAATACGGTGACCTTCAAGGGCTAATAAGCCTGCTTCTTTTGACTCACTAATGAATTTATCATTCAGCGATTCATCATTTAACCAAAACGGAACGTTCATACGCGAACGGCAATGCTTAGCAACTTTATTGCTATAAAAATCTGAGCTATCAATATAATTGTAAAGTAGCTCGGCTTTTGCGATGTTTTGCTCTTCCATCGCTTTAACGCCACCATTTGCTTCTAGCCATTCAAACACTTCAGCGGCTAAGTACCATGCAAATGTCGGTGGTGTGTTGTACATGCTGCCTTGTTTCGCTTCTAATGCGTAATCAAGAATACCTGGCTTTGCAAGACCTTTACGTTCAAGTAAGGTTTTACGGATAATTACAATAGATAAACCAGATGGGCCGATATTCTTTTGCGCACCAGCGTAAATAAGATCAAACTGATTTACATCAAATTCGCGCGATAAAATAGTCGACGACATATCAGCAACAATCGGTGCTGATGGGTGTGATGGTACATCAAAAATTTCGATGCCATCTACGGTTTCATTCGGGCAATAGTGAATGTATGACGCATCAGTAGGTAATTCCCAGCTGCTTGCAGGCTTAATTGAAAACTGACCATTTTGCTGTTCATCATCACGTACGTTGATACTTTGAACTGTGGTGAATTTTGCCGCTTCTTCTGTTGCACCTTTCGACCACACGCCATTTTCACAGTAAATAGCTGGCTTACCATCAAGGTGAAGATTCAGTGGCACAGCACTAAATTGACCACGACCACCGCCATGCATAAATAATACTTCAAACTCATCGCTAATATTCATTAAGCGACGCAGGCTTGCTTCACATTTAGCAGTAAGCGCTAAAAAGTCGCTGCTGCGATGGCTAATTTCCATCACAGATACACCTAAACCTTGCCAATCAATAAATTCTTTTTGTGCTTTTTGCATAACTGCCGGCGGTAGCATTGCCGGTCCTGCACAAAAATTATATTTAGTCATTACTTTGCCTCATTCCAGTAATTATAGTGCGGATAAAAAAAGCGGCCGAAGCCGCTTTTTAAATCAATGTTATTCTGAAGGTGGGTTATCACCCGCTTCTTCAGGATTAGTATCGACTACTTCAACGGCCTCGCCTTCGATGGCTGCAAGCTCATCAACTTCGATTTCTTCGATACGTTGTAAACCAACTACTTGCTCTTCGTCAATAGTTCGTATCAAAATAACGCCTTGAGTATTACGACCAACCGTAGAAACCTCATTTACACGAGTACGTACAAGTGTACCGCGATTAGAGATAATCATGATTTCGTCGTTTTCATCAACCTGTACTGCACCAACCACAGCGCCGTTACGTTCGCTAACTTTGATTGATACAACACCTTGTGTTGCACGGCTCTTCGATGGGTAATCTTCAAGTGCTGTACGCTTACCGTAACCATTTTCTGTCACAGTTAGGATTGCACCATCTGATTTAGGAACGATTAACGATACAACGCGTTGATCGTCTGCCATCTTAATACCGCGAACACCTGTTGCTGTACGGCCCATTGGACGTACGCCTTTAAAGCGGATTTCCGGGTTACCGTTTTCATCAAGTACTGGGTTGCCGTTTTCGTCTAATACTTCAGACTCTTCAGCTTCTTTAAAGCGTACAACTTTACCAGCATCAGTAAATAGCATGATTTCATTCGTGCCATCTGTGATATCAACCCCAATTAGGCTATCGCCTTCATTAAGGTTAACGGCAATGATACCGCTCGCACGCTGGCGGCTATAAGCTGTTAATGGTGTTTTCTTAACTGTACCAAACGCAGTAGCCATGAAGATGTATTTATCTTCTTCGTACTCACGTACCGGTAAGATAGCAGTAATACGCTCATCTGCTTCAAGTGGTAATAGGTTAACAATTGGCTTACCACGCGCTGCACGGCTTGCTAATGGTAACTGATATACTTTCAACCAGTATAAGCGGCCTGCAGTTGAGAAGCACAGAATTGTATCGTGTGTATTAGCAACCAATAGACGCTCGATGAAGTCTTCATCTTTCATCTTCGTTGCTGACTTACCTTTACCACCACGACGCTGTGCTTCGTAGTCAGATAATGGTTGATACTTAACGTAACCTTCGTGAGAAAGCGTTACTACAACGTCTTCTTCATTGATTAAGTCTTCAAGGCTGATATCGTGAGCAGCAGCGCTGATTTCAGTACGACGCTCATCACCATATTGTTCTTTAATTTCTACTAGCTCGTCACGGATAACTTCCATTAGACGATCAGGGCTTGAAAGAATGTGTAAAAGCTCGGCAATTAGATCAAGTAACGTTTGGTACTCGTCTAAGATCTTCTCATGCTCAAGACCCGTTAGTTTGTGTAAACGTAGGTCAAGAATTGCTTGTGCTTGTTGCTCAGATAAATAGTATTGACCATCGCGAATACCTAAGTCTGCAGCTAACCAATCAGGGCGAGCAACGTTATCTTCACCTGCTTTTTCAAGCATAGCTTTAACAGTGCCTAGCTCCCAAGGGCGAGCTGTTAGTGCCACTTTAGCTTCAGCTGGTGTTGGTGACTTACGAATTAGTTCGATAATTGGGTCGATGTTCGCAAGAGCAATTGCTAAGCCTTCAAGCGTGTGAGCACGGTCACGGGCTTTGCGTAAATCGAATACAGTACGACGTGTAACAACTTCACGACGGTGAATGATAAACGCTTCAAGCATTTCTTTAAGGTTAAAGCACTTAGGTTGGTTGTTATCAAGTGCAACCATGTTCATACCAAACACAGTTTGTAACTGAGTTTGTGCATATAGGTTGTTTAAGATTACTTCACCAACATCACCACGTTTGATTTCGATAACGATACGCATACCGTCTTTATCTGATTCGTCACGTAGTGCGCTAATACCTTCAATTTTCTTATCTTTAACTAACTCAGCGATTTTTTCGATAAGACGCGCTTTGTTAACTTGATAAGGGATTTCGTGAACGATGATTGTTTCACGACCGGTTTTTTCGTCAACTTCGATTTCAGCACGAGCACGGATATATACTTTACCACGACCTGTTAGGTACGCTTGCTCAATGCCTTTTTTACCGTTGATAATCGCCGCAGTCGGGAAATCTGGACCCGGGATATATTCAATTAGATCAGCAATTGACATATCTGGGTTTTGAATAAGCGCTAAACAGCCGTTAATAACTTCTGTTAAGTTATGCGGAGGAATGTTCGTTGCCATACCAACCGCAATACCTGATGAACCATTTACTAGTAAGTTAGGTACTTTAGTAGGTAATACGTCAGGAATTTGCTCAGTACCATCATAGTTAGGTACGTAATCAACGGTTTCTTTTTCTAAGTCAGCTAATAATTCATGTGACATTTTCGCCATACGGACTTCCGTATAACGCATTGCTGCCGCAGAGTCACCGTCAACAGAACCAAAGTTACCTTGGCCGTCAACAAGCATATAGCGTAATGAGAAAGGCTGCGCCATACGAACGATGGTGTCATATACCGCGCTGTCGCCATGTGGGTGGTACTTACCGATTACATCACCAACAACACGTGCTGATTTCTTGTAAGGTTTATTCCAATCATTATTGAGTTCGTTCATTGCAAATAAAACACGACGGTGAACTGGCTTTAAGCCGTCACGTACGTCTGGCAATGCACGTCCAACGATTACACTCATTGCGTAATCAAGGTACGAATTTTTTAATTCATCTTCAATATTGACTGGCAGAATTTCATTGGCGAGATCAGTCATTTGATTTCACATTCCTTCAGTATTGACTCATAAAGAGGCACAATGCCGTCTTAAGAGCTTTAGTTATTATTTCCAGACCATGCTATCACAATTTATTTAGATTTACAGGCGCTAAATCTTTGCGATTTAGTAATTTCCCCCTATATAATGGCCTCAGATTGACGAGGAAGTTTTTTATGACCGAACATCAAAATGTAGATAACGCAGAAATTGCAAAGTTTGAAGCCATCGCAGAACGTTGGTGGGACCGCGACGGAGAGTTCAAACCTCTTCATGAAATAAATCCTCTTCGCTTGGATTTTGTCGCCGATAAAGTAGGCGGCTTATTTGATAAGGAAACCTTAGATGTTGGCTGTGGTGGCGGCATCTTAAGTGAAAGCATGGCGCGCATGGGCGCTAAAGTAACCGGCATCGATATGGGCCAAGAGCCACTTACCGTTGCTAAGTTACACAGTTTAGAAACAGGTGTCCCTGTTGACTATATAAAAGTACCAGCAGAACAGTTTGCGGCTGAGCACCCTGCTCGCTTTGACGTTATTACCTGTATGGAAATGCTAGAACATGTTCCAGATCCTGCGTCTATTATTCGTGCTGTAGCAGAACTTGCTAAACCGGGCGCCGATGTCTTCTTTTCAACATTAAATAAAACACCAAAAGCTTATTTATTTGCCATTGTGGGTGCAGAAAAGCTTTTAAAAATGGTGCCTGAAGGTACCCATGACCATAAAAAGTTTATCAAACCTGCACAACTTATTGCCTGGGCTGAAGAAGCGGGATTAAAAGTAAGAGCCAGCACAGGCCTGAACTATAACCCGTTCTCTAAGCAGTACAGTTTAAATGATGATGTAAGTGTTAATTACATCCTGCACTTTGAGAAATTAGCCTAATGAGTGGTGTAAACGCACCCTCTATCGATTTTGATGCTTTTATTTTTGATCTCGATGGTACGCTCCTTGATACCGCCGATGATCTGGGTCATGCATTAAATCGTGTATTAGCCGATGCAGATATTGCCCCAGTCGCTGAACATATTTATCGTCCTGCAGCTTCAAACGGAGCCAATGCATTATTAGAGATTGGTTTTGGTGATAAGTGGCCTGATGTAGAACAACTGGCTTTACGTCAACAGTTACTCGATTATTACGCTGATGATATTGCCGTACACAGTAAATGCTTCAACGGCATCGAGCAGCTTTTAATTGCACTTGAGCAAAACAATATTAAGTGGGGCATTATGACCAATAAGCCCGGCTTTTTAACTGAGCCCTTAGTGCAAGCGATCCCATCTTTAAGCAATGCTCAAGCCGTTGTCAGTGGCGATACATTAGCTGTTTCAAAACCATCACCGGATCCACTGTTACATACAGCTGAGATCTTAGCGGTTGATCCAACTCGTTGTTTGTATATCGGTGATGCTGAGCGAGATATTCAAGCTGCAAAAGCAGCTAATATGTACAGTGCAACGGCGCTTTGGGGTTACATACCGAGTGTTGACGCTGCGCTTGGCTGGCAGGCAGATTTTAATTGGCATTCGCCAATTGATGGCTTTAACCATATATAGTGTTATTTATTATCTAAAACACCATATATTGTGATCTGATTCACTTTTGAACATTCTTTGATGATAAAAAAATCAGTCGAAATTTATTTTTTAAAACGGTAAATTTTCTGGATCTTGAGTTGATTTCTACAAATTTCGTCGTCTGTGAATGTTCAAAGGTTAATGGTCACTAACACAATGCGCTTATCCAATAGTTATCCACAAAATGGGGCAATTCTATCCCTTGCAAAACAGCGCAGACCACACTATCTTGTGATCTGCAATTTAAACAACACCAGATATTGTGGCTAAATGTTATTCAATTAGCTGCATATAGTGTTTAATAATAATAATTACATAAAGAATACCTTTGTCTTTACAACTAAAATTTCCCAAGGAATACAGGCAAAACTATGAACCAACAGCTATCTGTAAGCAAACGTGACGGCCGTAAAGAGTCACTCGATCTAGATAAGATCCATCGCGTAATCGCTTGGGCCGCAGAAGGTCTGAATAATGTGTCTGTCTCACAAGTTGAATTAAAATCACATATTCAATTTTATGATGGCATTCGCACCGACGACATTCATGAAACAATCATCAAAGCGGCAGCGGATCAAATCTCAAAAGATACGCCTGATTATCAATACCTAGCTGCTCGCTTAGCTGTATTCCACTTGCGTAAAAAAGCGTATGGCCAATTTGAGCCACCACGTTTATATGATCACATTACAAAATTAGTTGAAGACAAACGTTACGATCAGCATTTACTTGTCGACTACACAGAGCAAGAAATCGATGAGTTAGACTCATATATTGATCATAATCGTGATTTAAACTTCAGCTACGCTGCTGTAAAGCAACTTGAAGGTAAATATCTAGTTCAAAACCGTGTTACTGGCGAAATTTACGAAAGTGCACAGTTTTTATATATTTTAGTTGCGGCAAGCTTATTCTCTGATTATCCAAAAGAGACACGTCTTGATTATATCAAGCGTTTTTATGATGCAGTGTCTACATTTAAGATTTCATTACCTACACCAATTATGGCCGGTGTTCGTACACCAACACGTCAATTCAGCTCATGTGTATTGATTGAATGTGGTGATAGCCTTGATTCTATTAATGCGACATCGTCTGCGATTGTTAAATATGTTTCGCAACGTGCTGGCATTGGTATTAACGCGGGCCGTATTCGTGCTCTTGGTAGCCCTATTCGCAATGGTGAAGCTTACCACACAGGTTGTATTCCGTTTTATAAACACTTCCAAACAGCGGTTAAAAGCTGTTCACAAGGTGGTGTTCGTGGCGGTGCAGCAACGTTGTTCTACCCACTTTGGCACTTAGAAGTTGAAAATCTTCTTGTCCTTAAGAACAACCGTGGTGTTGAAGACAACCGTGTACGTCATCTTGACTACGGTGTACAGTTCAACAAATTAATGTATAGCCGTTTAATCAAAGACGATTACATCACATTGTTCAGCCCGTCAGATGTACCGGGTCTATATGATGCATTCTTTGAAGACCAAGCGAAGTTTGATGAGCTATATGTTAAGTACGAACAAGACGAGTCAATTCGTAAAAAGCGTATTAAAGCTATTGAGTTATTCTCAATGTTTGCTCAAGAGCGTGCAAGCACTGGTCGCATTTACTTACAAAACGTTGACCACTGTAATACACACAGCCCGTTTATCTCGACTGTGGCGCCAATTCGTCAATCTAACCTATGTTTAGAAATCGCATTACCAACTAAGCCACTTAGCAATGTAATGGATGAAGAAGGTGAAATTGCACTTTGTACGCTATCTGCATTTAACTTAGGTGCGATTGAGTCATTAGATGAATTAGAAGAGCTTGCTGAACTTGCAGTACGTGCCCTTGATAACTTACTTGATTTCCAAGACTACCCTGTTCCTGCGGCTAAAAACGCAACGATGGGCCGTCGTACGCTGGGTATAGGTGTAATTAACTTCGCATACTACCTTGCTAAAAACGGTAAACGTTATTCTGATGGTAGTGCAAATGCCCTAACTCACAAAACGTTTGAAGCAATTCAATATTACCTAATGAAAGCATCAAACGAGTTAGCGAAAGAACGCGGTGCGTGTCCTAAATTTAACGAGACAACGTATTCTCAAGGCATCATGCCGACAGATACTTACAAGCGTGACCTAGATCAGTTCTGTAATGAGCCACTTCATTTAGATTGGGATTCTTTACGTGCGAGCATTAAAGAGCACGGTATGCGTAACTCTACGCTATCTGCATTAATGCCATCAGAGACATCATCACAAATCTCTAACGCAACAAATGGTATTGAGCCACCACGTGGTCATATCAGCGTTAAAGCAAGTAAAGATGGTATCTTAAAGCAAGTAGTTCCAGATTATGAAAACCTGAAAGACAACTATGAGCTACTGTGGGATATTCCATCAAACGATGGTTACCTTCAGCTTGTTGGTATTATGCAAAAATTCGTTGACCAAACGATTTCTGCAAACACTAATTATGATCCATCTAAGTACGAAGGCGGTAAAGTACCTATGAAGGTGCTATTAAAAGACCTACTGACTGCTTATAAACTTGGTGTGAAGACCTTGTACTACCACAACACACGTGACGGTGCATCGGATGCTCAAGATGAGCTAACACCAGAGGTAGAAGATGACGGTTGTGCAGGCGGCGCTTGTAAAATCTAATTAAATTAATAACATAACAAAAGCGGGCTCATTTGCCCGCTTTGTCCTGACTGTTTTTTGAGAAATCACTATGTCATATACAACTTTTAGCCGAAACCATAATAACCAATTACAAGAACCGATGTTTTTCGGCCAAACTGTAAACGTGTCACGTTACGACCAACAAAAGTACCCTATCTTCGAAAAGCTAATTGAAAAACAATTATCGTTCTTTTGGCGTCCTGAAGAAGTTGACGTAAGTAAAGACCGTCTTGACTTCCAAGCGTTACCGGACCACGAAAAACACATCTTTTTAAGCAACTTGAAATATCAAACCTTGCTAGATAGTGTGCAAGGTCGTTCACCTAACGTTGCGTTACTACCCATTGTGTCTATTCCTGAGCTTGAAACTTGGATTGAAACATGGGCGTTTAGTGAAACAATTCACAGCCGTTCATACACGCATATTATTCGTAACGTTACGCAGTCTCCCGAGCTTATCTTTGATGATATCGTCAGTAACGAGAAGATCAGTGAACGTGCTGATGCGGTTACCAAATACTACGATGATTTAATCAATATGATTTCTGTTTACAATTTATATGGTGAAGGTAAACATGTGATCAACGGTGAAGAAGTTAAAGTCAGCTTATTTGACCTTAAAAAGCAACTTTACCTAGCTATGATGTCGGTTAACATTCTAGAAGCTATTCGTTTCTATGTAAGCTTTGCTTGTTCATTCGCGTTCGCAGAGCGTGAACTAATGGAAGGTAATGCGAAAATCATCAAGCTTATTGCCCGTGATGAAGCGCTCCACTTATCTGGCACGCAACACATTCTAAATATCATGCAAGAAGGCAAAGACGATCCTGAAATGGCAATCGTTGCTGCACAATGCCGTGAAGAAGCGATTCAGATGTTTGTTGAAGCAGCTGAGCAAGAAAAAGATTGGGCTGAATACTTGTTTAAAGATGGTTCTATGATTGGCTTAAATAAAGATATCTTATGTCAATATGTTGAATACATCACAAATGCGCGTATGACAGCGGTTGGCTTACCTGCACAGTTCGAAAGTAAGAGTAACCCTATTCCATGGATCAACTCTTGGTTAGTATCAGACAACGTTCAAGTTGCTCCACAAGAAGCTGAAATTAGCTCTTACCTTGTAGGCCAAATTGATTCTCAGGTTGATGCATCAGATTTTGGTGACTTCGATCTGTAATGAGCACTAACACTACTGCAGAGGTTATCCTTGCAGGAACAGACAGCCAGAGTCTCGAATTTGATTCTGGCTGTTCATCTCTCCTTGAATGCCTAGAACAACACAAAATAGACGTCCCCTACCAATGCCGTGAAGGTTATTGTGGCGCATGCCGCGCTAAATTAGTCGAAGGTGATGTGAATTATAACCAAGAACCACTTGCGTTTGTTCGCTCAGGTGAAGTGTTGCTGTGTTGTAGTAAACCCAACGGTAAGGTAAAAATTGAACTTTAATGCCACACAAGATCGTTTGTTTGGTAGAAGTTTTCTTTGTCTGAGACACTTACTGTTTGTTGATCTATCGTTACATCCCACTGTAAGTTTTTAGTCAAATGGCTCGCCAATTGCTCAATAAAGTTTCCATCAAAGGCAATTAAATGGCTGTTATTTATCAGCTCTAATTGATGCTCATATTCTTGTAACCACTCATTGTTTAGCGTAGTTACAACCCATAGTTCGTCAACACGTTTAGCAATTTTACTCAATATTGTAAAATCAGGTTCTCCAACTGCTAGCCACATTTCATAATGCTCATCAAGGGCTTTAATTGACACATCTGGCTCACTACTTTTAAGCCGTGCGTTCATGGTTGCCATTTTATTATGAGAAAATAAGCAGTAGCTTAAAAGCTTTAACACAAAATGTTCATAGCTTTCTTGCCTATCACATGCCGTGGTGAAAACCTCTTGGTGATTTCGCTGTTCGCGCAAATCTGCAATAGTAAAATTGGCTTTAAAAACACGATTCTTATCAGACATAACGAATGTCCATCTAACTGAAACATTCTAAGTATAGTTTACGGTGTAAAATTCGCGACTTAGTTAAAAGTTATAGTATAACGTTATTGCAGATAAAAAATTGCAGTGTTATATTATATCACAACACTCAACAACAAACTTAGAAGTAGTAATAATGAAGCAAATTTCAATTCTTTCTAGTGCTGTTGCCGCTGCGCTGTTCTCTCAATCAACAATGGCTGCTGTGATCACAGGTCAAGTATTAGATAAAAATCAGCAACCTATCAGTAACGCTGAAGTTCACGTTCATGGTAAGTCACAAAGCGTTGTGACCAATAAACAAGGCCAGTTTAAAATCGATGTAGATAACAAAGGCCAATTACACATCAGCAAAGATGATTTTATCGATAAACGTGTTGAAATTAATGGTGACAATCAAAATCTAGTTATTACTCTCACGCCAACATCTGTAGAAACAGTTGTTGTCTATGCTTCTGCGCTTCATAAAAATAGCCTTGAAATGATCTCACCTGTTAACGTATTGGCTGGTGATAATCTTAAAAATAAGGCTAAGCCGACCTTAGGCGAAACACTAAAAGGCCTACCTGGTGTGAATGCTAGTTATTTTGGTCCAGTTTCATCAAGCCCAATCATTCGCGGCTTAGATGGTCCGCGTGTGAAAATCACTCAAAATGGCCTTGATAGCAGTGATGCATCACGTATTGGCCCAGATCACGCAACATCAAATGACAGCCTAGCCGCTGAACAAATTGAAGTGCTACGAGGCCCTGCTACCCTACTTTACGGCTCCGGTGCGATAGGTGGTGTGGTAAATGTTGTTGATAATCGTATTCCTACCGACAATATAGACACTTTAACAGGCGCTGCGCAATACACCCATGACACAGTATCAAACACCAATACTTATGCCGCAAAACTTGAAACCGGTAATGAAGGTTTCAACTTCCATTTTGATGGCACAAAGCGCAAAGGTCATGATTATAAAACACCAACATTCGAGCTTCCTGAAGAGCATGACGAACATGAGGGTGAAGATCATGAAGAGCACGAAACCGCTAACCGTGTAGAAAACACCTTTATCGATAGCCAAAATGTTAATTTTGGTACGAGTTATGTTGGCGACCACCTAACATTGGGTGTGTCATATGGTCGCATCGAAACAGATTACGGTATTCCCGCCCATGAACACCATCATCACGAAGAGCATGAAGAAGGTGAGCATCATGATGAACACGAAGGTGAAGAAGAACACGAAGAGTCTGTCTTCGCGCAATTAGAGCAAGATCGCTGGCAAGGTTACATGAGCTATGCGCTACATGATAACTGGATTGAAAATATCTCACTACGTGTGGGTTACACAGACTATAAACATGCCGAAATTGAAGATGGTGCAGTTGGCACTGTGTTTTCTAACAAAACCACTGAAGCACGTGCAACCGTTGAACATAAATTAGGCCTTTGGCACGGTATGGCTGGCTACCACTACACAGAATCAGACTACGATGCTGATGGTGAAGAAGCCTTTACACCAGCAAGTGTAACTAAAACCAATGCACTATTCATGCTTGAAGAGCGTCAATTTGGTGATGTAACCGTTGAATTAGGCGCACGTATTGAGGATTACCAAATTGACTCGGCTGTTAGTATGGCAGAGCACCATCATGACCACGCTCACGAAGAGGAAGAAGGTCACGATGACGAAGAAGCAGAAATCATCAATTACAGCGAAGATTTCACAAATCTAAGTTTTTCTGCAGGTGCAATCTGGCAATATCAAGAAGGCCAAAGTGTTGCGCTTAGCGTATCTCGTTCAGAGCGCGCGCCTCTTAGTGCTGAACTACTTTCAAATGGTGTACACATTGCAACTGGCACATATGAGTTAGGCCTTGGTTATCATATCGAAGACGGAGAAATACACTTTGAGCCTGAAGATATCGATCAAGAAACTGCAACCAACTTTGATTTAAGTTTCCGCCGCTTTATTGGTGACTTTGGTTACACCGTTAACTTTTTCTACAACGACATTGAAAACTACTATTACCAGCAAAGTACTGGGCTCGTATTCGATGAAGAACACGGTCTAGAGTCAGCAGCAGAGGCTGACGAAGACGCAATGGCGGTGTATCAATTTGCAAGTAAAGATGCAAAACTTTACGGTATTGAGTTTGACGTCCACTACCAAGTGTCACCTAGCACATTGGTTAAAGTGTTTGGTGATTCAACAACTGCTAAATTAAAAGATGGCGAAGGTTACCTACCACGTATTCCAGCAAACAAACTTGGTTCTGAACTACAGTATACTGTTGGCGGTTGGCAATTTAGCCTAGCAGGCACTCATTATTTTGAGCAGTCAGATATTACCGCTTATGAAACAAAAACTGACGGTTATACCCTGTTTGACGCATCGGCAAATTACCAACTTGATTTAGGTCCTGTCGATACGCAGCTGTACATTAATGCTGATAACTTAACGGATGAATTAGGTTTCGTTCACAGTTCATTTATTAAAGAAAAAGCACCACTACCTGGTCGTAACTTTAGCTTAGGTATTCGCGGCTATTTTTAATCACTTTTAATAGTTATAAAAAAACCCTTTCATTTTTAAAATGAAAGGGTTTTTTATTAAGCTTAGAAACTTAAACAATTAGTTAAAAGTTTAGCCCTTTTGTTCAATCTTTGCCCATGAATCACGAAGACCCACAGTTTGATTAAATACTAGTGAGTCGGCTTTGTTATCACGACAGAAATAGCCCATGCGTTCAAACTGGAAGCCCTGCTCTGCTTGTGCATTAGCAAGAGACGGTTCAAGTTTCGCGTTAGCAAGAACCACGAGTGATTCTGGATTTAGCGTTGCATTGAAGTCTTCAGCAGCAGCTGGGTTTGGTACGTTAAATAAACGGTCGTATAAACGTACTTCAGCGGTGATTGACTCACTGGCTGATACCCAATGGATTACACCTTTAACTTTACGGCCATCGCTTGGGTTTTTACCTAGCGTTTCTGGATCGTAAGAACAGAAAATAGTGGTGATTTCACCGTTCTCGTCTTTTTCAACACGCTCAGCTTTAATTACATAAGCACCACGTAAACGTACTTCTTTATCAAGTACTAAACGTTTGAACTTATTATTTGCTTCTTCACGGAAGTCTTCACGTTCGATATAAATCTCACGCGTGAAAGGCACATCACGACGGCCCATCTCTTCTTTATTCGGGTGATTGGCAACTGATAAAGTCTCTACTTTATCTGCATCATAGTTTTCGATAACAATCTTCACCGGATCAAGAACAGCCATTGCACGTGGTGCATGTTCATTTAGGTCTTCACGGATACATGCTTCTAGCATACCCATTTCAACCATGTTTTCTTGTTTAGTGATACCGATACGCGAGCAGAACTCACGCACTGACGCAGGTGTGTATCCACGACGACGTAAACCAGCAATCGTTGGCATACGTGGGTCGTCCCAGCCTTCAACATGACCATTAACCACTAAGTCGTTTAATTTACGCTTAGACATAATGGTGTATTCAAGGTTTAATCGTGAAAACTCGATTTGCTGTGGGTGACACTCAAGGCTGATGTTATCTAATACCCAATCGTATAAACGACGGTTATCTTGGAACTCAAGCGTACATAATGAATGCGTGATACCTTCTAGCGCATCTGAAATACAGTGCGTGAAGTCGTACATTGGGTAAATACACCACTTATCACCTGTTTGGTGGTGGTGAGCAAAACGTACACGGTATAAAATCGGATCACGCAATACCATGAATGAACTAGCCATATCGATTTTAGCACGCAGTACACACTCGCCTTCTTTGAATTCGCCATTACGCATTTTTTCAAATAGCGCTAGGTTTTCTTCTACTGGCGTATCACGGTACGGGCTATTTTTACCTGGCTCTTTTAAAGTACCACGGTATTCACGTGCTTGATCTGGCGATAAGAAACACACATACGCAAGGCCTTTTTCGATAAGCTCAACAGCATAGCCGTATAACGCATCGAAATAGTTAGATGAATACTTAATTTCACCATCCCACTGAAAACCTAACCACTGCACATCTTCTTTAATTGAATTTACGTAATTGAT
Organism: Pseudoalteromonas sp. APAL1; assembly: GCF_021532475.1. NCBI lineage: Bacteria > Pseudomonadati > Pseudomonadota > Gammaproteobacteria > Alteromonadales > Pseudoalteromonadaceae > Pseudoalteromonas > Pseudoalteromonas sp. APAL1. Next base: position 23,846 of record NZ_JAKGAW010000006.1, read on the forward strand.
GTCTTCTTTTTCTGGATTCGTATCATCAAAACGTAAGTTACAAAGACCTTGATAATCTTGGGCAATACCAAAATTTAAACAGATAGACTTTGCATGACCAATGTGTAAAAAACCGTTTGGTTCAGGTGGAAAACGCGTGTGTGTAGTCGCATGCTTACCGCTTGCGAGATCTTCGTCGATACGCGTTCTAATAAAGTTACTTGGGCGATTCTCAATTTCCGCCATAGGAGCATAATCCTCAAAATATTGCATGGTGACAAAACTAATGCATTATTACAAAAACAAACCCTAACATACAGTAGTTGAACCATGTTTATTGAAGATAATAAGCCGATTATTGAATACATCGTTTACAGACGCTGCAAAATCGGTAAAAAAATTGTTCTAACGCAATAAAATGATCATTGACTAGCGATATAGTGCCGTCAGTTTCACTACCAATAAGGAAAAAAGATGGCTTCGCTCAATCAACATAGAGTCTATATTCCAAGCTCTGCGCGTGCTAACCAGTATGTGCTAGTTGAGTTTAAACCTACTGATGAGTTTTTTGCTCAGTTTAGTAATGTAAGCTGTGCTTATAAGCGTCTTGCAAGGGAGTTATTTGCACTATGTGATGAATATGAACTGCACAATGTACATCTGATCGCTAACGATAAGTTACCTGTCGTTCGTTACCATGATGAGGCATATAGTTTAGAAACCGCTAAGCAGATTTTATTTTTCTATAACCCACAATACCACGAAGCACATAATGTGTTTGCCGCTGATGAAGTAAAATGCAAAAAAATTCGTTTATTATTTTTGGCTACAGGTGAAGATATTCGTGCTAATGCAGCAAGTTTTCACCATAACGTACAGCGCGTAATAAACTCATTACAAGAAAAGCTATTAAGCGGTCAACCTCCACTTAAAATTCGCGATCACCAGCATCTTACTTATGATTTATTTGCTAAAGCAAAAGGTCACAAAGAAAGCTATGGCTATAAATTGCGTAGCTTATATCCACGCTATCAATCTCGCCAATGTCATTTACCAACACAGCACAGTGAAATGACTTATGCTGGGTTTTCTATTCCAGTAACCCGCGCGATTAAAACGCAATTTCAACATATGTTGAATGAAGAGAATTACACGCAGTTTTATCAATATATTTTTGATGCATTCAAACGAGCTTGCGAAAAACGGGCGCTAACCCTTGGTGCTTTTATCGCTAATGGTACCCGCCCTATTGTTCGTAATAGCAATATTGATAACGCACAAAGTAACAGTGAACTGCAAAAGCTAACCTTTGATTGCAGCTCAGAGCAAGTGCAATTACAACATTATTGGGATGCAAATCAACTTGTTGATTCTTTACATTTTGTAATTGCCGCAGCCGATAAAGACAAGCATGACATTGGTTATGGTAAGTTTATGAATCAAGTGCAAAGCGCAATTAATGAAGTAACTGACGAGCTGGCCTTTAATCCAACGCGCCAAGATTTACGTGTGCGCTTTTATCAGCACATTAACTATGAGTATTAATTAAATACAATATATAGAATTAGAGGTGACGCACATGCGTCACCTTTTTTATAGCAACCCACTCAGTTGTACTATCAACGGTTTTTACTTAGTTTAGTAAGGTCCAGTCGCAGCACTTTAGAACGGCGCTCATAGTTATACAGTGCCTTTTTCTTCGCCGGTAACTCATCAACGGTCACCAATTCAAAGCTTTGTTCTAAAAACCAATGAATACTGCGTGTGGTTAAAGCGAATAAATGCGAGTAACCCGCACGTTTGGCTTTATTAATAATAAAACGCAGTAGGTAACTCCCTCTATCTGCATCTCGGTATTGTGGATGAACAGCCAGACTTGCAAACTCCCCCACTTGTTCTTCAGCAAATGGGTATAAAGCGGCACAGGCGATAATTAAACCATCACGCTCAATGACAGTAAATTGCTCTATTTCTATCTCAAGCTGCTCTCTAGAACGCCTAACTAAATAGCCCTGCTCTTCAAGCGGTCTGATCAGATTAATAATCCCGGTAATATCAGATATTGTTGCACTACGTAACTGTTCAGAGCTTTGCGGCGCGATTTGCGTACCAATGCCATCTAATGAGAAAAGCTCTTGTAATAATGCGCCATCTTCTTTGTAACTAACTAGATGACAACGATGTACGCCGCCACGACATGCATCAATGGCCGCTTGTAAGAATACCGTTGCACTTAAACATGAATCAGGTTGATTACGGTAGTTTGCTAAGACAGATTCCGCCTCATTTGGCATAAGCTCGGCAATTGCTTCACCGTTTTCATCCAAGATACCGGCCTCTTTACAAAAACCAAGCATTTTGTCGGCACGTAGTTTTAATGCAACCTGAGTGGCAATTTCTTCAGCGGTTAAATTAAAACTTTCACCTGTCACTGAGGCGGCAATCGGACCAAGTAGTACAATACTGTTATTGTTTAATTGATGACGAATCCCTTCAACATCAATACGTCTTACACGGCCTGAGTGATGATAATCAATGCCTTCGTCAACTCCTAAAGGCTGAGCGATAACAAAATTACCGCTGACCACATTCAAGTATGAGCCAGTCATAGGAGTACTACTTAGCGAGGTCGATAAACGTGCAGTAATATCGAACTGCATTGCACCCGCAACTTTCTTTATTACATCAAAAGTCGCGTTATCAGTAACACGTATTTCATTATGAAACTGACTAGTTATGCCAAATTCTTGCAGTGCCGCATTGAACTGTGGCCTTGCACCAAACACTAAAACGATTTTGATACCTAAGCTCGTTAATAATGCAACATCATTAATGATGCTACGACAACCTGGCTGATCAATTGCTTCTCCGCCGAGCATTACAACGAAAGTTTTACCTCGGTGAGCATTAACATAAGGAGTTGACTGGCGAAATCCATCTACCAATTCTGTGGTACGCACGTGATATTTACCTTTTTTAATAACAGCGTTTTATATAAAAACAAATAAACAAGGTATCAGTGTATGGAATTTTTATTCACAAATAAAGCATTATTATTCTTAATTTACAGCTAGAATTTTCGTGCACAAACTAGGAAACTCTCAGATACAAAAAAGGCCCGCATAAGCGAGCCTTTTTTAAGAGATTAAAACTGATTACCAGCCTGTTTTCTCTTTAAGTGCAGCACCGATGTCAGCTAGTGAACGTACAGTTTTTACGCCAGCAGCTTCTAATGCAGCAAATTTCTCATCAGCAGTACCTTTACCGCCTGCGATGATTGCACCTGCGTGACCCATGCGCTTACCTGGAGGAGCAGTAACACCTGCAATGTAAGAAACAACTGGTTTAGTCACGTTGTGCTTGATGTATTCTGCAGCTTCTTCTTCTGCAGTACCACCGATTTCACCGATCATTACGATTGCTTCAGTTTGCTCGTCTTTTTCGAACATTTCTAAAACGTCGATGAAGTTAGTGCCAGGGATTGGGTCACCACCGATACCAACACATGTTGATTGGCCGAAACCAGCGTCAGTAGTTTGTTTAACCGCTTCGTAAGTTAAAGTACCAGAACGTGATACGATACCTACTTTACCAGGCTTGTGGATGTGACCAGGCATGATACCGATCTTCGTTTCACCCGGAGTGATAACACCTGGGCAGTTAGGACCGATCATACGAACACCAGTTTGCTCAAGCTTAACTTTAACGTCAACCATGTCTAGTGTTGGGATACCTTCAGTGATACAAACGATAAGCTCGATGCCAGCATCGATAGCTTCTAAGATTGCATCTTTACAGAAAGGTGCTGGTACATAGATAACTGATGCAGTTGCACCAGTTGCTTCAACAGCGTCACGTACTGTGTTGAATACTGGAAGACCAAGGTGCGTTTGACCGCCTTTACCTGGGCTTACACCACCAACCATTTGTGTACCGTACTCAAGCGCTTGCTCAGAGTGGAAAGTACCTTGGCCACCTGTGAAACCTTGACAGATAACTTTTGTATCTTTATTGATTAATACAGACATTATTTGCCCTCCGCAGCAGCAACAACTTTTTCAGCTGCGTCTGTTAGTGATTCAGCAGCGATGATGTTAAGGTCAGAATTAGCAAGTACTTCACGACCTAGTTCAGCGTTAGTACCTTCTAAACGTACTACTACAGGAACGTTTACGCCTACTTCTTTAACTGCGCCAATGATACCTTCAGCGATCATGTCACAACGTACGATACCACCAAAGATGTTAACTAAAACAGCTTTAACGTTGTCGTCAGATAAGATGATCTTGAATGCTTCAGATACACGCTCTTTAGTAGCACCACCACCAACATCTAGGAAGTTAGCTGGCTTACCACCGTGTAGGTTTACGATGTCCATAGTACCCATTGCAAGGCCTGCACCGTTAACCATACAACCAACGTTACCGTCTAGTGCAACGTAGTTAAGCTCGAAGCTTGCAGCGTGAGCTTCACGTGCATCTTCTTGTGAAGGATCGTGCATTTCACGGATTTTAGGTTGACGGTAAAGCGCGTTACCATCTACACCGATTTTACCGTCTAGACAGTGAAGGTTACCTTCGTCTGTAATTACTAGCGGGTTGATTTCTAATAGTGCGAAATCGAAATCGTTGAACATGTTAGCAAGACCCATGAAGATCTTAACGAACTGTTTCATTTGAGTAGGGTTTAAACCTAGTTTGAAGCCTAATTCACGAGCTTGGTATGCTTGTGGACCAACTAGTGGATCGATCTCAGCTTTGTGAATTAGTTCTGGAGTTTCTTCTGCAACTTGCTCGATTTCAACACCACCTTCAGTAGATGCCATGAAAACAACTTTACGAGAAGCACGATCTACTACAGCGCCAAGGTATAATTCGTTAGCGATGTCAGTGCAGCTTTCAACAAGGATTTTAGCTACTGGCTGACCATTTTCGTCTGTTTGGTAAGTAACTAAGTTTTTACCTAACCAGTTCGCAGCGAACTCTTTTACTTCGTCGATTGTTTTAACTAGCTTAACACCGCCAGCTTTACCACGGCCACCTGCGTGAACCTGTGTTTTAACAACCCACATATCACCGCCGATTTTCTCAGCAGCTGCTGCAGCTTCTTCAGGTGTATCGCAAGCGAAACCTTGAGAAACTGGTAAACCATATTCGGCAAAAAGTTGTTTTGCCTGATACTCATGCAAATTCATGATGCTTTATCCAATTTTTTATACTAAAAGAGCTGAATATTTATGCAAAATAAACAGCTATCCCAAATTGCGCACTTAGTATAAATCCCAAGGCTCCACATGAAAACCCCAGTTAGACCAAAGGCGCAAAAAAAAAGCTGTGAACAGGGTTCACAGCTTAGTTTTTATACAACCAGATTAAACATCTAGTAGTAAACGAGTTGGATCTTCAAGTAACTCTTTAATTGTTACTAGGAAGCCTACTGATTCTTTACCATCGATTTGGCGGTGATCGTAAGATAACGCTAAATACATCATTGGTAAGATTTCAACTTTACCATTAACAGCCATTGGGCGATCTTGGATTTTATGCATACCCAAGATTGAAGACTGTGGCAAGTTGATGATAGGTGTAGAAAGTAATGAACCGAATACACCACCGTTAGTAATTGTGAAGTTACCACCAGTCATATCTTCGATAGATAGTTTACCGTCACGACCTTTAAGTGCTAATTCACGGATACCTTTTTCGATTTCTGCCACTGATAGCTTGTCACAGTCTTTAAGAACTGGTGTAACAAGACCACGTGGAGTTGAAACCGCAATGCTGATGTCGAAGTAGTTATGATAAACGATATCATCACCATCGATAGATGCATTCACCTCAGGGAAACGCTTAAGTGCTTCAGTAACTGCTTTCACGTAGAAAGACATGAAACCTAAACGGATACCATGACGCTTTTCGAACACTTCTTGATACTGCTTACGAAGATCCATGATTGGCTTCATGTTAACTTCGTTGAATGTAGTTAACATTGCAGTTGAGTTTTTCGCTTCAAGAAGACGATTAGCGATAGTTTTACGTAAACGTGTCATAGGAACACGTTTTTGTGTACGGTCACCCATAGGTGCTGCAGGCGCTGCTTCAGCTTTTGGTGCTGCTGCAGGTGCTTTTAAGAATGTATCAACATCTTCTTTAGTCACACGGCCGTTTTTGCCTGTGCCTTTGATTTTAGATGCATCAAGACCTTTCTCAGCGATTAAACGACGAACTGATGGTGTTAACACATCAGAGCTATCATTTGATTCGCTTGCAGTAGCCTCTTCAGCTTTTGCTGCAGGTGCTTTAGCTGGCGCTGCGCCTGCTTTAACTGTACCAATTACTTGCTCACCAAGTACTGTTTCGCCTTCAGCGTGAATGTGCTCACCCATGATACCGTCTTCTTGAGCAACCACTTCAAGAACAACTTTATCAGTTTCGATATCAACTAGGTTTTGATCGCGAGTTACCGCTTCACCTGGTTGAACATGCCAAGTAGCAATTGTCGCGTCTGCGACTGATTCTGGAAGTACAGGTACTTTAATGTCCACTTCTTTACCTTCTGATGCTGGTGCTGATTGCGCCTCTGGCGCGTCTTCTGATTTTGCTGGTGCAGATTCTTTGGCAGAGTCGTCACTTGCTGGTGCAGCATCTGCATCACCAAGTAATGCAATTACTTGCTCGCCAAGTACCGTTGCACCTTCTTCTTGTGAAATTTCAGTGATTACACCATCGTTTGGTGCAACAACTTCTAAAACAACTTTATCTGTTTCGATATCAACCAAGTTTTGGTCGCGGCTTACTTTGTCGCCAACACTTACGTGCCATGTTGCAACAGTAGCATCAGCAACCGACTCAGGAAGTACAGGAACTTTAATTTCTGTGCTCATTGCTTATCCTTTCTTTTCAATAGTAAGCGCGTCTGCAACGAGCGCTTGTTGTTCTTTATTATGCACTGACATGTAACCACACGCTGGTGATGCTGATGCTTTACGACCTGCGTAAGTTAATTTAGCACCTTCAGGAATTGCATCAACAAAATGATGTTGAGAACAATACCATGCACCTTGGTTTTGCGGCTCTTCTTGACACCAAACAAAATCTTTAACGTGTTGGTAACGTTGCATGATTGTATCCATCTCAGCGTGTGGGAATGGATATAATTGTTCTACACGAACAATAGCAATGTTATTTAATTCTTGTTTACGACGCTCTTGTAGTAACTCGTAATAAACTTTACCACTACAGAATACAACGCGTTCTACTTTATCTGCTGCAATATCATCGATTTCATCGATCATATTGTGGAACACACCTTCAGATAATTCTTCAAGTGTTGAAGTTGCCAGCGGATGACGAAGTAGTGACTTAGGTGTCATAACAATCAATGGACGACGTAAAGGACGTACAGATTGACGACGAAGCATTGCATAAACTTGCGCAGGTGTTGAAGGCACACACACTTGCATATTGTGATCAGCACACAATTGTAAGAAACGCTCAAGACGTGCCGAGCTATGCTCTGGGCCTTGACCTTCATAACCATGTGGAAGTAAACATGTAAGACCACATAAACGGCCCCACTTTTGTTCACCTGAACTTAAGAATTGGTCAAATACAACTTGTGCACCGTTAGCGAAGTCACCAAATTGTGCTTCCCACATTACAAGTGAAGTTGGTTCAGCTGTTGCGTAACCATATTCAAATGCAAGTACCGCTTCTTCAGAAAGTACTGAGTCGTATACTTCAAATGAACCTTGTTTTTCGCTGATGTTTTGCAGCGGCAAGTAGGTTGATGCATCTTTTTGGTTATGGATAACAGCATGACGGTGGAAAAAAGTACCACGGCCTGAGTCTTGACCTGTTAAACGGATATCTGTACCTGCATCAACAAGTGAAGCATAAGCTAGCGTTTCTGCCATACCCCAATCAAGTGGTTTTTCACCTGATGCCATTAGCTTACGGTCGTCGTAAATTTTCTTAACACGCGACTGAGCTTTATGGTTCTCTGGGTAGCTTGATACTTTTTCACCAAGTTCTTTTAATTTTTCAACAGAAAGTTTTGCATCGTACTCAACATCCCAATCGTGACCAACGAATTTAGCCCAATCCGAAGAGTGAGATGTTTCTGGTTGAATCTCTTCAACAACACAGTTACCGCCATCAAGACCGTTACGGTACTCATCAGCAAGTGCTTTGACTTCATCTTCTGTAAATGAACCTTCAGACACAAGTTGGTCAGCATAAATTAGGCGTGGAACTGGGTGTTTTTTGATTTTCTGGTACATAAGTGGTTGAGTCGCATTCGGCTCATCCGCTTCGTTATGACCATGACGGCGATAACATACTAAATCAATTACAACGTCACGTTTGAATTGATTTCTGAAATCAAGTGCGATTTGAGTAACAAATGCAACCGCTTCTGGATCGTCAGAATTAACGTGGAAAATAGGTGCCTGAACCATTTTCGCAATGTCAGTACAGTATGGTGTAGAACGAACATCCGCTTGTTTTGACGTTGTAAAACCAACTTGGTTGTTTACCACGATACGGATACTACCACCACAACTAAATGCATTAGTTTGCGATAAGTTAAATGTTTCTTGAACAACACCTTGACCTGCGATTGCAGAGTCACCGTGAATAGTAATTGGTAATGCTTTAATACCTGACTTATCACCTAAACGGTCTAAACGAGCGCGTACCGAACCCATAACTACTGGGTTAACAATTTCAAGGTGAGATGGGTTAAACGCAAGTGCCATATGCACGTTGCCACCCTTTGTAGCGAAGTCAGATGAATAACCCATGTGATATTTAACATCACCTGAGCTTAAAGTATCTTTGTGTTTACCAGCGAACTCATCGAATAATTCTGATGGGTTTTTACCTAAAACGTTCACTAGTACGTTCAAGCGACCGCGGTGAGCCATACCAATAACAGCTTCTTTTTGTCCGCTTTCACCTGCACGATGAATTAGTTCTTTAAGCATTGGTACCAACGCATCACCACCTTCAAGTGAGAAACGTTTTGCACCAGGGAACTTAGCCCCTAAATATTTTTCAAGGCCATCTGCAGCTGTTAATCCTTTAAGGATACGTAGCTTTTCTTCTTTAGAGAACGTTGGACGAGATTGCACTGATTCTAAACGCTGTTGTAACCAACGTTTTTCTTCAGTTGAAGTGATGTGCATATATTCTGCACCAACTGAACCACAATACGTGGTCTTAAGTGCTTGGTATAGCTCACCTAAAGGCATGGTGTCGCGACCTACGGCAAACGAACCCACATTGAATTCACGGTCAAAATCAGCTTCAGATAAATCGTGGTATTCAAGTTCAAGATCTCGAACTCGTTCGCGTTCCCAGATACCTAATGGATCTAGGTTAGCATTTTGGTGACCACGGAAACGGAAAGCATTAATAAGTTGTAGCACTTTGACCTGTTTAGGATCGCCAGAGCCACCCTCTGCTACCACTACTTCTCTATGCTTGTTTTTAGCAAGCTCCGCAAATTGTGAACGAACCTCTGAATGTTTTACGTCAACATCCACACCATCTACTTTTGGTAATTGTTCGAACACTTCTCGCCATTCTTCTGGCACAGAAGTCGCATCATCTAAGTACGCTTCATAAAGCTCTTCTACGTAAGCAACGTTTCCGCCGTTTAAGTGAGAAGATTCTAGCCATGCCTTCATCACACCTTCGTGCATTTATAAGCCCTTTTCTTTAGCGCAGAAATTAATTGTTGTAAAAACAAGGTGGTTAATCACTTAACCACCTTACATATTCAAGCTTTAAACAGCGCGGTTTAAAAGCATTGATTTGATTTGTCCAATTGCTTTAGTCGGATTAAGACCTTTAGGACACACGCTAACACAGTTCATAATACTGTGACAACGGAACACGCTGAACGCATCGTCAAGATCTGCAAGACGCTCTTCAGTCGCTGTATCGCGGCTATCAGCCAAGAAACGATACGCATGAAGAAGACCCGCAGGACCGATGAACTTGTCTGGATTCCACCAGAACGAAGGACACGATGTAGAACAACATGCACATAAAATACACTCATATAAGCCATCTAACTTATCACGTTCTTCGATAGATTGAAGACGCTCACCCGCCGCTGGCGTGTCATTAATTAGATAAGGCTTAACTTTTTCGTATTGAGTGTAGAACTGACTCATGTCAATAACAAGGTCACGTACCACAGGTAAACCAGGTAATGGACGAATTACGATTTTACCTTTGCCACCTTTAAGTAGCGTTGATAAAGGAGTAATACATGCTAAACCGTTTTTACCATTCATGTTGATACCGTCAGAACCACACACACCTTCACGGCATGAACGACGGAATGATAATGTTGGATCTTGCTCTTTTAGTTTCATTAGAGCATCCAAAACCATCATATCTTGGCCTTCTTGCGTTTCTAGCGTGAAGTCCTGCATACGTGGTGCATTATCAACATCTGGATTGTAACGATAAACGGAAAATTGTACTTGTGCCATCGTCTCGCTCCTAGTATGTACGTGCTTTAGGTGGGAAAGCTTCACGCAGTTTCGGCGCGTAGTTTACTTCACGTTTTGTCATTTCATCTGTAACTGGGTTAAAGATAGAGTGACATAACCAGTTATCGTCATCACGATCTGGGAAGTCAAAACGAGAATGTGCACCACGGCTTTCTGTACGGAAGTTTGCAGCTACTGCAGTTGAGTAAGCTGTTTCCATTAAGTTGTCTAACTCTAGACATTCGATACGCGCAGTGTTGAACTCTGTTGACTTGTCGTCAAGACGAGCATACTGCAGACGTTCACGAATTTCTTTAAGCTCTTTAAGACCTGTAGCCATTGCATCACCTTCACGGAACACCGAGAAGTTAAGCTGCATACACATTTGTAGGTCTTTCTTGATTTGAACTGGGTCTTCACCTTGGCCAGCTTTAGAGCTTTCCCAACGGTTGAAGCGCGCAAGCGATGCTTCAAGATCTGATTCAGACGCATCTTTACCTGCTTCAACACCATTTAGGTATTTACCTAAGAAGTTACCAGCTGCACGTCCGAACACAACTAAGTCAAGAAGTGAGTTACCACCTAGGCGGTTAGCACCGTGTACAGATACACAGGCAATTTCACCCACAGCGAATAAACCTTCAACTACTTTCTCTTGACCATTTGCATCGATTTGTAATGCTTGACCATTTACGTTAGTTGGTACACCACCCATCATGTAGTGACATGTTGGAATTACTGGAATTGGTTCTTTAGCTGGGTCAACGTGTGCGAATGTTTTCGCAAGGTCACATACACCAGGAAGACGTAAATTAAGCGTCTCTTCACCTAAGTGGTCAAGTTTAAGCTTGATATGTGGACCGTAAGGACCATCGCAACCACGACCTTCACGGATCTCAGTCATCATTGAACGAGCAACAACGTCACGAGATGCTAAGTCTTTAGCATTTGGCGCGTAACGTTCCATGAAGCGTTCGCCGTCTTTGTTTAGAAGGTAACCACCTTCACCACGACAACCTTCAGTTACTAGTACACCAGCGCCTGCGATACCTGTTGGGTGGAATTGCCACATTTCCATATCTTGCAATGCAACACCAGCACGGGTTGCCATACCAACGCCGTCACCTGTATTGATGTGTGCGTTAGTTGTTGATGCGTAGATACGACCTGCACCACCTGTTGCTAAAACAACGGCTTTTGATTTGAAGTAAACAACTTGGCCTGATTCAATGTCGATTGCTGTACAACCAACAACATGACCATCGCTGTTTTTAACTAAATCTAGTGCATACCACTCTGAAAATACGTTTGTTTTGTTTTTAACGTTTTGCTGGTAAAGACAGTGTAACAGTGCGTGACCAGTACGGTCAGCTGCTGCTGCAGTACGTGCTGCTTGTTCACCACCAAAGTTTTTCGACTGACCGCCGAAAGGACGTTGATAAACACGGCCATTTTCAAAACGAGAAAATGGTAAGCCCATGTTTTCTAATTCAGTAATAGCTTCTGGGCCTGTTTTACACATATATTCGATAGCGTCTTGGTCACCGATAAAATCAGAACCTTTAACAGTATCGTACATGTGCCATTCCCAGTTATCTTCATGCGAGTTACCTAACGCAACAGTAATGCCGCCTTGTGCTGACACAGTGTGAGAACGTGTAGGGAAAACTTTAGAGATAAGTGCACAGGTTTTGCCTGATTCAGTAATAGCAAGTGCTGCGCGCATACCCGCGCCGCCTGCACCAATTACTACTGCGTCAAATTCACGAACAGAATAATTCACTTAAACACCCCATAAAACGATTAGACCAATTGCTACGTAAGCAACGGCCATAAGGTTTAATACAAAGCCTAAAACAGCACGTAATTTCGCATTTTTGACATAGTCAGTTAGAACTTGCCAAAGACCGATACGGGTGTGAACCATAATGCAAACAAGGGCAATTAGTGTAAACCCTTTCATTGCTAGATTAGAGAATAGGCCTTGCCAGGCTTCAAAAGTGACTTCTGGTGTACATAAAAAATAGCCGATAATAAAAATCGCATAAGCGCTGATTATTAATGCTGTTGTACGAAGTGATACAAAATCTTGTACACCATCACGTTTAAGAGTTGCTTGATTTAAAACCATATCCACACTCCTGCTAGAATTGCAGCTACAACACCTAAAGCCATCGCAACTTTAGCGCTGAAGTTACCTGATTCAAGTTCTTCCCAGTGACCCATATCCATAATGATGTGACGAACACCACCGATTAGGTGATATGCCAACACAGAAATGGTACCCCACGCTATGAATTTGGCAATGAATCCGCTGAACAGACCCTTGACGAATTCAAAACCTTCTGGAGAAGAAAGAGACTCAGACCAAGCCCAAATGACAAACGTTAAAGCAAAAAATAGTGCCACACCGGTGACGCGGTGAAGAATTGATGCTTTAGCCGTTGCCGGCATAGATATAGTTGTTAGATCTAGATTTACAGGTCTTTGCTTTTTCACAGTTACTTGCCCATCTTGCCCACTTAGGAGCTCATCTACTTGTTTTTCTAAACCCATCAAAATGAATTTCGATGGAACTATCTAAGTAAACCGTGTTGATACACAAAAAGTTCACACTTATGCAAAACTTAAATGTAAAAATAAAGTTTACCTACAGACAATACGGTATAAAACCTTGGATAGTATATATAGCCAAAGGTCTTTTTACAATTCTTGTTTAGTAAGAGTCGTTTGCGAATTAGCCAATGGTATAATATTTAATCCTGGCAGAATATTTATTATCCATTTATGCATAATGTTTATAAAAATTGACTTTACACCCCTCTTTCACGTTAAAATGAAAAGAATGTGCTTAAACAGATTCAGAACATAACAATCAGAGTTGTTATCTTAATAGGAGATAAATAGATGGCGGATAATAAAGCCACGGTCCATATTGATGGTCTTGATCCAATCGAACTTCCAATTTACCAAGGCACTGCTGGCCAAGACGTAATCGACGTACGTACGTTAGGTTCTCATGGCTACTTCACTTACGACCCAGGTTTCATGTCGACCGGTTCTTGTGAATCTTCAATCACTTATATCGACGGCGGTAAAGGTGTATTACTACACCGTGGTTACCCAATTGAGCAACTAGCTGATGAGTCTAACTACATCGAAGTTTGCTACTTACTGTTAAACGGCGAATTACCAACTAAAGAACAATACGATGAGTTTGCAAAAGAAATCACGCATAGCACTATGCTTGATACTAAAATCGCAAACTTCTTCCAAGGTTTCCGTTTTGATGCTCACCCTATGGCGATGCTATGTGGTGTTGTAGGTGCTTTATCTTCTTTCTATCACGAAGATTTAGACATCACTGATGCAACACAACGTAAAACTAGTGCAATCAAACTAATTGCTAAGTTACCAACAATCGCTGCTATGGCTTACAAATACAACGTAGGTCAACCGTTTGTACACCCGCGTAACGACTTAAGCTTCGCAGAAAACTTCTTACACATGATGTTCTCAGTACCTGCTGAAGAATATAAAGTTAGCCCTGTTCTTGCTAAAGCAATGGATAAAATCTTCATGCTTCACGCAGACCACGAGCAAAACGCTTCAACGTCAACTGTACGTTTAGCTGGTTCATCAGGTGCAAACCCTTACGCGTGTATCGCGGCTGGTATCGCATCTTTATGGGGTCCTGCACACGGTGGTGCTAACGAAGCATGTCTTAACATGTTAGAAGAAATCGGTTCAGTAGACCGTATCGACGAATACGTTGCTAAAGCAAAAGATAAGTCAGATCCATTCCGTCTTATGGGCTTCGGTCACCGTGTATACAAAAACTTCGATCCACGTGCGACAGTAATGCGTCAAACATGTCACGAAGTACTAGCTGAGCTAAACATTCAAGATCCACTTCTTGATATCGCAATGAAGCTTGAGCAAATTGCACTAGAAGACCCATACTTCGTTGAGAAGAAACTTTACCCTAACGTAGACTTCTACTCAGGTATCATCTTAAAAGCTATCGGTATTCCAACAAGCATGTTCACTGTAATCTTTGCAATGTCACGTACTGTTGGTTGGATCTCTCACTGGGATGAGATGCTTTCTCAACCTGGTCACAAGATCAGCCGTCCTCGTCAGTTATACACTGGTGAAACTTCACGCGATTACGTACCAACAGACAAGCGTTAATACGAATTTGCGTTTAAAAAAGGCCGCTATGCGGCCTTTTTTGTTGCCCTGCACTTGTCTATTTGTGCAAAGTAATTAAAATCGTCGCATTCTCGTAGCTTAAGGCCTTCCATGTTCGATATTGCAAAAATACGCGCTGACTTTCCATTACTGAATGAAACGGTTAATGAGCAGCCTCTGGTGTATTTAGACTCAGCAGCGACCTCACAAAAGCCACAAGCAGTTATTGATGCCCTTGCCCGTTTTTATAGTCATGAGAATGCCAATGTGCATCGTGGCCGTCATACACTCAGTGAAAACGCGACCCGCCAATATGAACACACCAGAACGCTACTTGCAGATTATTTTTCTGTTAAAGCCAATGAGTTAGTGTGGACCAAAGGAGCGACTGAATCGATTAATTTAATCGCAAATGGTCTGGCTTCTCGGCTTAAACCAGGCGATAAAATTGCTATCTCTGCGATTGAACATCACGCCAACATAGTGCCATGGCAACAACTAGCACAGCGTACTGGTGCAGAACTAATTATTTTACCTATTGAAGATGACTTGGTCATTGATAGCGTAAGGTGCAGTGAGTTTATAAAACTGTATCAGCCTAAGATAGTTGCTGTTACTCATGCATCAAATACATTAGGTAATATCACTGATTTAGCGCCTATCATTACAGCATGTAAAGCCATTAATGCTATTTCTGTGATTGATGGTGCGCAGGCTGCGATGCATTTACGCCCTAATCTACAAGAAATTTCTTGTGACTTTTACGTATTTTCTGCCCATAAAATGCTCGGGCCTACAGGTCTGGGTGGTCTTTATGGACGTTTTGAGCTGTTAAATTCGCTCGATGTTTATCAAACCGGTGGCGAAATGATCGAAACAGTGAGCCTCACGCAAAGCACTTTTCGGGATGCACCGGGTAAATTTGAAGCAGGAACACCTAATATTGCGGGTGTAATCGCCTTTAGTGAGGCAATAAAGTATTTAACATCGTTAGATTTTCAGCAAATGCGTCAACATGAGCATACAGTTTTTGACTATGCGATAAAACAATTATCAGCTATTGATGGTATTAATATCTATTCAAACCAAATACATAACATCGGTAACATTAGTTTTAATTATCGCGATGAACATCCCTTCGATTTAGCCACTCTGCTTGATGGGTTTGGCGTTGCCGTGCGCAGTGGCCACCATTGCACACAACCTATAATGAGCCATTTGCACATTCCTGGTACAGTAAGAGCAAGCTTTGCGTTATATAACAATAAAGATGATGTAGATGCGTTTATTGATGCTCTTAAAAACAGTATTGAGTTATTAGATTAAATTTGGATAAGTTATGAATTCAACGTTTGAAGCCGTTAGTAAAAACATTGAAACAGCTGCAGGTTGGCAGCAAAAATACCGCCAGATAATGCTATTAGGTAAGCAATTACCAGTTATGCCAGAAGTGCTTAAAGTAGATGATGCCCTAGTTAAAGGCTGCGAAAGTAAAGTGTGGCTATATATCGACTTTGATCATACAGAAAATAGCCTTGTTTTAGCTGGTGATTCAGATACCCGTATCGTTAAAGGACTATTGGCTTTAATTTTAGCCTTATACAATGGTCTAACACCGGAACAAGCAGCACAAATAAATGCCTATGATGAATTTGAACGACTCGGTCTAATTAGCCATTTAAGCCCTTCTCGCGGCAATGGCATCAAAGCCATGGTTGATAAAATTCAAACCATGGCTGAGCAAGACCGCTAAATGTTATAAAGAACGCTGTTTTTTATCTAAATATTTTCTGATTGCTTTGGCTGCGACAAAAAAGCCAAAGCTTCCTGTTACCATTGTGGCTGAGCCAAAACCATTGTTACAATCCATATTCATTGAACCATCTGCGCCTTGTTTTGCTTGGCAAACTTCGCCTTCAGAGGTTGGATATACAAGCTGTTCAGTTGAATAAACACAATCTACGTTAAATTTACGCTTTGGATTGCTACTAAAGTTGTACTGTTTTCGCAAAATATACCGTACTTTTGCAAGCAAAGGATCATGGGTTGTCTTAGCTACATCACCAAAGCTAATTTGGCTCGGATCAGTTTGTCCGCCTGCGCCACCGGTTGTAATAACGGGTAATTTTATACGCTTACAATGTGCAATTAACGCGGCCTTTTCTTTCACTGCATCAATACAATCAATCACATAATCAAAGCCTTGAATATGCTCACGAATGTTATCTAGCGTTATAAAGTCATCAATAACATTAATTTTGATATCTGGGTTTATCAGCTCACAACGTGTTTTCATCGCTTCAACTTTTGCTTCACCTACGGTGCCAGTCAAAGCATGGATTTGACGATTAACATTAGTTGCACAAATATCATCAAGATCTATTAAGGTTAGTTGTCCTACACCCGTGCGAGCTAGCGCTTCAGCGGCCCAACTACCTACACCACCAATACCAATGACACAAAAATGTGCTTGTTGTAACCAATCAAATTGCTGATGACCATATAAACGTTTAATGCCACCAAAACGGATGTCTTGTGTTGTTTCTTTCATTTACCAATCCAACGTCCAAGGAGCTGTCCACTCTTTGAATTCGTCTGAGTTAAAAACTTCATTGAGATGAGCACCCAAAGTGTAATCGCATCGATACTCTTTAAGCTGCCCTTTATAGCTAAATTGTAATGCATAAGCATGCAAATTTGTGCGCTCGTCTTTACTTCCTGCATACGTGCTATCACCAAGAATTGGCGCACCCAAGCTTTTCATCGCGACTCTTAGTTGATGTGTTTTACCCGAAAAAGGTTTTAATAGGTAGGCACGTAGTCCAGGGCGAATACTTTTTGAATAAAAGCGGGTAACAGCCGGGTTGGTTTGGCTCTTTAGCAATTTAAAAGCGCCCCGACGACTTCTTTCCATATCCCCTTTTATCCAACCTTGTTTCTTCTTTGGTTTTGCATCACTGAGTGCAAGATAAAATTTATGCACTTGATGGGCGCTGAATAGCGCAGTGAACTTTGCTGCTGCTTCTTTGTGACGGGCTAAAATAATTAAACCCGAGGTGACTTTATCAAGGCGATGTACAGGATATAGTTTTTCGTTTACAAGTTGCTCTGCAAGTACAACAAAACCAGCACATTCTTCACTATGAAAGCTTACACCTGCTGGTTTATAAAATACAAAAAAGTCATCTTCACTTGCATGAAGATGAACTGTATTTACATCGTGCATTGGTTATTTACTCAGCACTGCAATGACGCGGGCTAAGTCCTCTGGCGTGTCTACACCTGCTTGTGGAGCACATAATGCCTTAGCTATTTTGATTTTATAACCATGATAAAGCACACGAAGCTGCTCTAGAGATTCAAGGACTTCTAACGGAGATTCTGGCAGCTTAATATATTGAGTAATAAACCCTGCTCGGTAAGCATAAATACCAATATGGCGGGCATAATCATCAAGATTGATTTTATCAGTTTGATTACTCATCATCGCATCTCGATGATAAGGAATGGTTGCACGCGAAAAATACACTGCATTGTTGTGCGCATCGCTAACCACTTTTACACAATTAGGGTTAAATATATCGTCGATATCATCAATACTTGTGCTCAATGTTGCCATAGGCGCGTCAGAATCAGCGAGCAGTTTAGCCACTTGCGAGACATTTTCACTAGCTAATAAAGGCTCATCACCTTGCACGTTAACGACAATGGTATCACTTTCAAGTTGGAGTTGTTCAACCACTTCAGCTAAACGTTCTGTCCCTGATTGATGATCTTCACGCGTCATTAGAACATTACTTGTAAACTCACTAACAGCGTCAAATACTGCTTGATGATCGGTGGCAACATAAACGTGTGATGCGCCTGAAGCAACTGCTTTTTCATAAACATGTTGGATCATTGGCTTACCACATATATCAGCAAGTGGTTTAGCTGGTAAACGTGTCGATGCGTAACGGGCAGGAATTACAACTACGAATTCCACTTATCAACCTCTTCTTGGCTTAGTTCACGTGCTTCATTTTCTAAAAGCACTGGGATATCGTCTTTGATTGGATAAGCAAGTTTCGCTGCTGTACTAATCAGCTCTTGATTTTCTTTATCAAGACGTAATTTACCTTTACACACTGGACAGGCGATAATTTCAAGTAATTTTGTATCAAAGGCCATTGAGGATCCCTTTTTGTTTTAATAATAAATTTAGTTTTTCGATAACCGTTGTTGTCGGCTTTGCATCAACAGGCAAATAATACCAATTTGGCTTGGCAAAGCTAAAGCATTTAACTGCATCTTTTTCTGTCATAAAAACAGCGTCATCACCAAACATGGTAAAGTCACTTGCTTGGTAGGCATAGTGATCGCGAAAATGATGAGTCGATAGCAAGTTAATGCCTTGCTGCTCAAGACTTATCTCAAAGCGTTTGGGGTTACCAATAGCACTGACTGCATGGCCTTTATCTTGAACTGAATTGGCGAGTGTTGAATCACTCACGGTTCGAAATGGGCTCGATGCTAAATCATAGCGGCTTTGTGCATTGCCGCCATTTTCTATGACTAAATCAACCGATTTTAAGCGCGCTTTGGTTTCACGAAGTGGACCTGCTGGCATTAATAAACCGTTACCAAACTGGCGTTCACTATCAACAATACAGCATTCTATATCTCGGGCCATTTTGTAATGTTGCATACCATCATCAGAAATGATGACATCAATATCGTGCTGTTCTAATTTTTTAATACTGGCTTGACGGTCAGGTCCAACCATAACAACACAACCTAAACGACGTCTAATAAGAACAGGTTCGTCACCCGCTTGTGTTGTAGTCGTCTCATCAGTAACTAACAATGGATACGAGTCAGACTGACCACCATAACCACGACTGATCACCGCCACTTTTAAACCTTGTTGTTGTAAGAACTCAGCAAGCCATATTACAAATGGCGTTTTGCCGTTGCCACCCACACTTATGTTACCAACCACTATAACAGGTACATGCGCTTTAAAAGCCTTCAGAATATTAAGCTTGTATAGCAATACACGAAGTGTTGAGATTAGCCAAAAAAGCACACTCAAAGGTAAGAGTAAAACACTGAGTAAACCTGGTCTTTTATACCAGCTTTTTTCAATAACACTCACTACTGCTCACCAAATTGCATTTTACAAAGAGCGGAATAGGTGCCGTCTTTTTCAAGCAGCTCGCTATGCGTGCCCTTTTCGATAACCTGACCATGATCAATAACATAAATACAATCACTGTTTTCTATTGTTGATAAACGGTGTGCTATCACAATTGATGTTTTTTCTTTCATTAAGCTATCAAGTGCATGTTGGATCAGTTTTTCAGACTCAGTATCGAGAGCTGATGTCGCCTCATCGAGAATTAAAATAGGTGCATCTTTTAAAATGGCACGTGCAATCGCGATACGTTGACGCTGACCGCCTGATAACATCACGCCGTTTTCACCCACCATGGTATTTAAACCTTCTGGCAAGTCTTTAACAAATTCCCAAACATGGGCTTGTTTGGCAACCGCCATTAACTCTTCATGACTGAGTTCACGTTCAAGGCCATAGCATATGTTATTTGCAATAGTATCGTTAAATAACACCACTTGCTGTGAAACCAATGCAAATTGCTTACGAAGATCCGTTAGCTTGTAGTCAGCGATATTGACACCATCGAGTAAAATTTCACTTTCACCTTCTAGCTCATAGTAACGTGGCAATAAATTTGAAATGGTCGATTTACCAGAACCAGAGCGCCCCACTAATGCAATGCTTTCGCCGGCATTAATCGTTAGCGACAAGTTTTTCAAAACTGGTTCATCTTTAGTTGGGTATTTGAAAGTAACGTTGTTTATTTCAATGTGCCCTGTCACTTTATCAATACTATAGGTGCCAGTGTCTTTTTCTACATCTTCATCAAGTACCAAAAAGATACTTTGTGCTGCAGAAATACCACGTTGTAAGTCACTATTTACATTTGAAAGTTGCTTAAGTGGACGTAATAACATCATCATTGATGATATTAGTAATACGAAATCACCAGAGCTGATTGTGTCTATCATTGATGGCATTGACACGACCCATAAAATCACTGCCATTGCGCTCGCAGCTAAGATCTGAATAACCGAAACACTTAACGCCTTTGTTGCATCCATTTTAATACGTTGCTGACGATTATGGTTATTAATCGCTGAAAACTGAGCAATCTCTTGCTGCTGACCACCAAATCCGTGGATTACTTTATGCCCAGAGAGCATCTGCTCTGAACTACGAGTAACTTGCCCCATCGCTGATTGAATTTTTTTAGAGATCATCCGAAAGCGTTTCGATACAAAGGCAACAATCACTGCCACCAGCGGAATAATAACCAAGAAAATCAGCGATAACTTCCAACTTGTATAAAACATATTGAAAAGTAAAAAAACAACAAACGCCCCTTCTCTCACCACAATTAACAGCGCTTTAGTAATTGCCTGTTGTACTTGCTCTGTATCGAAAGTGATTTTAGAAATTAAATCACCATTAGAATTTTTGTCATGAAAAGACACAGGTAAATGTAATATATGTTCGAATAATTGTTGGCGAAGAGTTCTAACAACTTGGGAGCCAACATAACTCAAGCAGTAAGATGACATGTAATTAAACATGCCTCGACCAAACACTAACGCGATAACAACGAATGGTGCATAAGTTAATACATCAGTATTACGAGCATTTAAGCCTTCATCAATAAAAGGTTTCATTAAATTGATAAACAGTGCATCCATGGCAGAATAGCCAACCATGCCAACAATAGCGAAAAATGCGATTAATTTATAATCACCCACATAACTGATTAATCGCTTATAAATTTGGGATGTAGTTTGATCCATAACACTCTCTTATTCATAGACTTCGACTATTGTAGCCTTATGGGGGTAAAAACAAAACGTCAATCTTGTTCGAACCAGTAACTTTCATGCTCGCGAGCTGATTCAACTAAAAAGGTATCGTTATAGAATTTTATTCTAATATGGCCACTGTCTGCTGTACTTAACTGCGCTATATCACGGTCTTGATAACGTTTTACAACCTCAGGGTGAGGAAACTGCCACTGCCCTTGATATGCACTTGAGTGGATAACCAGTTTAGGCCGCACCTGCTCAATAAACGCCTGACTTGACGATGTATTACTACCGTGATGAGGGCTGACGAGTACTGTCGCTTGCAGGTCTGGGAGCCTGGTGATGAGTTGTTGCTCTGCTTCAGCTGAAATATCGCCGGTTAATAACACACTATACTCACCCGACTTCACCCTCAAAATGCAAGATTGATCATTGTTATTATCACCAGGCATACTAAAGCTAGTTAAACTAACATTGCCGATTTTTAAAAGCTTTGGCTCACAACGAGCATTCACGCCATGCGGATGAAAATACTTTAACGTTGCTCCAAAGCCATTTTCATTCCAAGAGTGAAGACCTCCAATGTGGTCATTATCTTGATGACTTACTATAGTGGCAATCACCTCAAGCTTAAGCGCATTTATGTTTGCTAATAAAACTGACTGAATATAGTCATATCGACCAAAATAACGTGGACCTAAATCATAGACCACCGCCTTATTTTCTTCGCTGAGCATCACCATTAAGCCATGACCAACGTCAAATACATCTAACTGAAAAGTGCTTTTCGGCGACAAAAGCCAATCAAAAGTTACAATCAATACAGGAATAATGGCAAATGATCGATAAGGATAACAAAGAAACAATAACAGAGTGCTGTAAATCAAAACTAAGGTATTGAACTCAACAAATGCGAACTCAAGCCAACGCCATTGTTTTGGGACTAACATTATCGATTGATAAAGGTAATTTAAAACAAAATCTAAGCCATATAGAAGTAGCGATAAATCTAAAAGTAAGGATAAAAAACTGTACAAAACTAAGAATGGTAAAACAATGACACTAATTATTGGCACGGCAACTAAATTTACCAGCAAGCCAATCGTACTTACGCCATCAAAGTAAAACAGTGACAATGGCAACAGGCCTATAAATAACGCTAATTGTATTAAGCCAAGCTGTATAACACGTCTGTAAAAACCTAAGTTTTTGCCTAGAGAGCTTCGAATAACAAGAAAAATAATAGCAACAGCAATAAAACTAAAATACAAACCGGGGTTTAATAACGTAAATGGATCAATAATAAGCACTAGTGTAAGAGCATAAAGAATTGTTCGCCATCGCAATGGATTCTTATTTAAGATGTAGATAAATAGTAAACAGCCTAACATCAACAATGCGCGCACTGCAGACACGGCAAAACCACTTAGATATACATAGGTAGCAGCAAAACAAAAACCTATCAGCATAAACCAACTATTAATCTGACGGGTTTGAGAGACAGGTATTCGCATTATACGGGTGATATATTTACTGAAGTAAAAGCCGATTGCATATACAAGCCCGATGTGTAGTCCTGAGATTGCCAAGAGATGGCTTATACCTAATTCACGTAGTTGTTGTTTATTTTGTTGCGATATTTTGCTTTTATCGCCAGTTAGCAAAGCATAGTATAGCCATTGTAATTGGCTGCCAGTAGTTATAGTCGATATATAATTGCGATATACCTCAGTACTAGTAGGTTTACCAGTCTGATTTTCTATCTGTATTTTAGAAACGGTGCGCCCTTTATAAAAAAGTCTTTGTCTAAACGCATGTCGTTCACGATCAAAACTATTATAATTTTTTACGCTTCTAAACGGCTTAAGCTTTATTTGCGCACTCACTTCATCACCAACCGTCAGTTTTTGCGCTGTGCTAACACTAATCATTGCTAGAGGTGGTTTTAATATAGAGAGACTGCACCCCTGTATGCTTTTCAGGCTTGCTTTAACGTAGAAAGGAGACTGGGCTGAGTGTATTGAAATCACTTGAAAATTAGCAATTACTGGTTTTTTAGGTCTTAAGTCGCATTCGCTTTGAGAATAAAAGACTAAGTAATGAAAAAATACTAAAAAAATACCGCAAATAAACCCTGACAATATTGGCAAAAAAGGCTTAAAATAGGCAGCTGCTAAAATAACAGCAAAACTTATTAGATAAAACACTGCAGTGTTTGCTGTATAAAGGGTAATAAAACAACCCAATATAAAACCACTGCATAACCAAACAGATGTAAATGGTTGCTTTAAATGGCTAAGAAAACGATCCAACGGTTTTTACCTGATCACAACAAGGTAAGAGATCATAAATACTTAAGAATTTTTGGCCGTTTATTACATGATGCCAATTTATGGCATTTAAATCGCCGTTCTGCTCGAGGAGCATTTGCTGTAGGTTTATTTTTTGCTTTCATCCCTGTTCCTTTTCAAATGGTTCTAGCAGCCGCCCTGGCCATTCCATTTCGTGTAAACTTGCCTATTTCTGTTGCTACGGTGTGGATCACAAATCCACTGACAATGCCTCCTATTTTTTACTGCTCGTATATTGTTGGAACAATTGCCTTAGCGCAACCTACACAACACTTCCATTTTGAGCCTAGCTGGCAATGGTTTTTAGAAAGCTTAACAACCATTGGTCCGGCTTTCTTAGTTGGTTCACTTATTTGTGCAACAGCCGCGGCTATACTTGGCTATTTCGTAACAGATATGCTTTGGAAGCGCTCTGTAAGAAAAGCATGGTTACATCGACATCAAAAATAAAAAACTGACAATTCAAATATGAGTATAGACAAAAAACCCAGCTGTAAGCTGGGTTTTTTAATGTAGTTGAAAAGTTATTTTTTACGCTACTTTGCTTTAAAAAAGCGACGTGCTGCTGCAAATGGTAACAAGATTAATGCATACCAAGGGAAGCTTGCAGACTGACGCTCATATTGTTCAACTTCTTCTGCAGGGCACTCTTCAATTGAACCACTAATTGGTGTTAACTTAACAGGTACTGCAATACTTTCATATTCAACATTACCGTTAAGATCCACTACCGTGTTACCGAATGAATCTGTTTTTTCTACCGTTTTGGTAGCAACACCAAATATTTCATTATTGTTGTTAATCGACTTGGCTTCAGCAACAACGTATTTAAATCGTGTTTCACCATCTTCTTCATAGCAAGGTAATAAATCGTTTAAATTTACGACTTTATCTTCACCGATAGTGTACATAAAGCCTTCACGACGACGTGTAGACGTATTGTAGATATCGGTTTCACCCTCACCAACAATCACACCATTATCATTTATGTCATTAGCGATTGAGCTAGAACTTGAGAAATAATCTGTCGGGAAAACAACACTGTCACTTTTCTTGTCGTAATAGAAAAATTTAGTACGGTTTGTACCTTCGATTCTTTTGGTTGCATAACCAACCACAACATCGTCATTATTGATAGCTAAAGGCTGACCCGAGGTCCAATCATCTTCTTGGTCAAGAAACTCTTTTACTTCACCATTCTCAAAAATAACCGGCATAGTGATACGAATATCTCGATCTTTATAGCGAACATCTGAAGTACCAGCTATTACCCCATTTTCATTAATGACAAAAGCGCTGCTTCTAAATGCAAAATCTTCGTCATCTTTTGGCGTAAGACCTAAGCCAAATATTTCCGTATTGATAATATTTAGGTCGTTATCCAAGGTCCATTTAACGGCTCGTTTATCGAAAATACCCGTACTAAAGCTACGATTAAGCGTTTCAACACAATCTGAAACTGGCTCATCTTCGTTATCGCAACGATCGTCAATATCATCTTGAGGATCAACTGGAATACCGGTAGATACGGT
The DNA here is from genome assembly GCF_021532475.1 of Pseudoalteromonas sp. APAL1. NCBI lineage: Bacteria > Pseudomonadati > Pseudomonadota > Gammaproteobacteria > Alteromonadales > Pseudoalteromonadaceae > Pseudoalteromonas > Pseudoalteromonas sp. APAL1. The sequence goes on from NZ_JAKGAW010000006.1 coordinate 49,300, forward strand.
ACCTACTACTTCGTAGCCACTATTGGTTTTGACTATGTCATATGCGGCACTAATACCACCGTGCTCATCAAATTCAGGAACTAAAGGTACTTCGACACCATTAGCACCAATAACAATACCGCGACTTATAAAGTCACGTAAGAAGTGAGTTTCTTCTTCGGTTTCATCTGTTTGGGTAAAGGCGGTCTTTTCGTAAGGCGCACTGCCCCAGCCCACCATCACGCCATCGTCAGCAACAGCAGATAGAAGGTTTGATGTTGAGCGAGTTAAGCCATCATAATCAAGCGATGCTTCATCAAATAAAACCTGCTCTTGAGACCCTTCTGCAGTATAAGTAGTGGCAATTGCACTCGATATTTTTTGATACTCAGAATCATTAGGACGACTATCAGTAGATAAAAACCAAATCATAAATGCGTGTGCATCAGCATTGGTATTTACTGCATCGTTATTTTGGATATCATCTAACGTAAACGTAATTTCTTTGTCAATTGACTCAAATCGCGCTTTTTCTCGGTCGTAGGCGTTTTTAATGTTGCTTGCATCAAAATCGATATAAGAAACGTCTACAGGTAGTTTATAGGTACCATTTGCAAGACCAATGATATGACCGTTTTCACTAACATCCGTTATATAATTATGCTTAGAGCCTTCCAGACCACCTAACTCTTCTAATTTATAGGTCGCGCTCATCGCTGAGGTACTTAGAGTAGCTAAAATACTGGCAGCGAGTAATTTATATTTCATTTTAATCCTTACTACTGATTCTTTAAATCTTCGAGTTCTTCCCAGCGCTCAAAAGCGGCTTCAAGCTCAGACTCTAACTGGGCTAAATGGTTCAATGCTTCTGATGTAATTGCAGCATCTTGCTTAAAAAAGTCAGGGTCATTGACCACAACTTGCTGAGCATCGAGCGCTTTTTCAAGTTGTTCCACTTTACTGGGTAATTCCTCTAATTCAAGTTTTAATTTGTAAGAGAGTTTATTACTTTTCTTTTGTGGTTTATCTTGGTTTTGCACCACGGGTTTTTCTTGCTTAGTTTGTTGCTGTTGTTGTTTCTCTTGCTCAACTAAGTAGGCAGCATAAGCCTCATAGTCACTGTAGCCACCAATAATATCGGTAATCTTACCATCACCTTCAAATGCCCAGACTGAATTACAGGTATTATCTATAAATTCGCGGTCATGGCTAACAATAAGCACGGTACCTTGATATTGGTTAATAATATCTTCAAGTAATTCTAATGTTTCGATATCTAAGTCATTGGTTGGCTCATCGAGTACCAAAATATTAGACGGCTTTAAAAATAGCTTTGCAAGTAACAAGCGGTTCTTCTCACCACCAGAAAGTGCTTTTACAGGTGTGCGGGCTCTTGCTGGCGGAAATAAGAAGTCTTGTAAGTAACCAAGCACATGACGTGAGCGCCCGCCCATCATCACTTCTTGCTTACCTTCAGCTACGTTATCTTGTACTGTGGCTTCTTCATCAAGCTTTTGACGATACTGATCAAAATAAGCAAACTCTAAGTTAACACCTTGCTTAACACTGCCGCTATCAGGTGTTAAGTCACCAAATAAAATTTTAAGCAGTGTTGTTTTACCAATACCATTAGGGCCTACAAGGCCAATACGATCGCCACGCATAACAAGTGTAGAGAAGTCTTTAGCGATCACTTTGTCTTTAAATGCATGACTTATGTTTTTCGCTTCAAAAACAAGCTTGCCTGAACGCTCAGCAGTTTCAATGTTGAAATCTGTTTTACCAACCTGCTCTACTCGCTGCTTACGCTCTTTACGCAACTCTTTTAATGCGCGAACGCGTCCTTCATTACGTGTTCTACGGGCTTTTATACCTTGGCGGATCCACGCTTCTTCTTCGGCTAAGCGTTTATCAAATAACGCGTTTTGCGTTTCTTCTACCTTTAAATCATGCGCTTTTTGTTCAAGGTATGTTGCATAATCACCCGGATATGAAATTAGTTTTCCGCGGTCTAAATCAAGAATACGAGTAGCTACTGCGCGAATGAACGCACGGTCGTGAGAAATAAAAACGATACCGCCTTTAAATTCTTTTAAAAATTGCTCGAGCCAAATAACACTGCTCATATCCAAGTGGTTGGTAGGCTCATCAAGTAGCAATAAATCAGGCTCACTAACTAGGGCCCTTGCTAAAGCAACCTTACGTAACCAACCGCCTGATAATGATTCAAGTTTAGCCTCTGGATCTAGCTCTAGGCGCGATAACACAAGTTGAATACGCGTATCAAAACGCCAGCCGTCAACTGTTTCTAATTGATTTGATAAGCGCTCTAACTTATTTAGTAACTTATCGTTATAGTCTGTTTGCATCTGATTACTAACTTGGTGATATTCAATCAATAAGTTAGCAATATCAGGCATACCCTGCGCTACATAATCAAATACTGATCCTGCAGCCCCCTTTGGTGGATCTTGCTCTAGACGCGAAATTCGTATACCACCTAGTTGGTTTATTTCACCATCATCCAAGATAACTTGGCCATCAAGTACTTTAAGTAATGTTGATTTTCCTGCACCGTTACGACCAACAATACATACACGCTCACCCGACTCAATAACTGCATCAGCATCATCTAGTAACGGATGCGTACCATAAGCGAGTTGCGCTTTGGCTATTCTGATTAAATCCATCGTGATTACTACTCTTATTCTTTATTATCAGCAATAAATTGCGCTAATCGCTGTGCATCAAAAGGCCAAAATAATTTTTCGCCTTGATGAGCTTCAACAACCGGAATACTGGTTTGGTAAAGCGCGATAAGCTGTTCACTATCCATGATATCTTTTGCAGCAAAGGAAACGTTTGCTGCAACTAATAATTCATCTGCCATTTCACACAAATGACAGCCATCTGTGTGATACAAGGTAAAACTAGCCATGTGTAATAAGCCAACTATTATGAATTTGCTTATTGCGTTTAAAATCTGGCGATAAAGTTTTGTCAGAAATATTCTCTGCTTTTAAGCCAAGCCCCATTAAACCAACTTCATCCATGATAAAGCCACGCTTGTTGTTAGAGAATATAAGCGTGCCATTTGGACTTAAAATCTTTTTAACCCAAGTAAGAAGCTTGATATGGTCGCGCTGAACATCAAATGCGTCTTTCATACGTTTTGAGTTTGAGAACGTCGGTGGATCTAAGAAAATTAAATCATATTGACCTTGTGCGTATTCAAGCCATTTCAAGCAGTCAGCTTGCTCAAAACGAAAACGAGTATTGCTCAAGTCATTAAGCGCGAAATTCTCTTGCGCCCATTTTAAATAGGTCTTTGACATATCAACGGTAGTAATTGCTTTGGCACCACCTATCGCAGCATGAACAGATGCACTGCCCGTATAAGCAAACAAGTTTAAGAAACGTTTACCTTGTGCGTTTTGTTGAATATAACGACGAGCCAAACGGTGATCTAAGAATAAACCTGTATCTAAATAATCAAATAGATTTACTTTAAATTTAGCACCAAACTCTTCGACTACTTGTGTGCGATTTTGTTTTGATACCTTAGTATATTGCTCTTCGCCTTTTTGCTTTTTGCGTACTTTAACTGCGATATTCTCTGGCGCAATTTCTAACTGCTCAGCGGTCAGGCTAATCACATCTTGTAAGCGCTTTTGTGCCGTAGTGTCATCGATTTCTTTAGGTGCGGCATATTCAAAAATAACCGCTGAATCATCGTACACATCAACTGCAACGTTATATTCTGGAATATCCGCATCGTAGACACGATAACAGCTTACTTCATTTTGCTTTAACCAGTTTTTCAAGTTTTGCTTGTTTTTCTTTAAGCGGTTTGCAAATGCTGTTGAACCTTCAAAATTAAGAGCTGGTTTATCTTCTTTGCTTAGCTCAACTTGTTTATCGTCAAGTTGATATAAATTTAGCACCACATCTAACGGGCCATTTTTGAACTTATAGCGTTTTAATTTAACAAGCTTTAATAACTTAAATAGGCTTTCGTCGGTGCCAAGTAAAGCAAGCTTCCAATGGTTAAAGTGCTTTTTGAAGCCAACACCTAAGCTTCGGTGTAAGTTAACCAACTCTGCCATCGAGCCTAAACGCTCACCATAAGGTAAGTTTGAAATCACCACACCAGGAAGCTTAGCAACTGAGGTAAGCTTTGTTGCATCGCTTTGTTTAAATTTAATTACATTACCAAGGTCTGCGCGTTCTGCGTTTTCTTGTGCTTTTTTAATTACACCAGCATCAATATCATGTCCAATAAGCCAAAGCTTTGGATCAGTAATTTGAGCCGTTAGTTCTGCTTTTAACTCTTTGTATTTTTGGATGCGGAAACTTGGTAGGCGCTCAAATGCAAAACCTTCTCGGAATAAGCCAGGCGCTTCATTACGAGCCATGCTTGCTGCTTCAATTAAAATGGTACCAGCACCGCAACATGGATCAAATAAAGGTTGTTGTACATTTTCAAGCCAGCCACTTCGCTTTACAAGTGCTGCAGCTAAATGCTCTTTAATCGGTGCTTTACCTTGGTCTTGACGATAACCACGTTCAGATAAACGTGGACCTGAATAGTCAATATAAAGCGCAACACCTTGGCGATTTAATCTTGCTACAACACGCACATTAGCGTTGTACTTATCAACATCTGGACGCTGTTCAAATAGATCTGAAAAATAATCAACAATCGCATCTTTTACGACAAGACCAGAGAACTGGGTATTTTTTAAATCGTTGTTAGTACCACTAAAATCAACAGCGAAAGTTTGTTTTGGGCCAAACCACTCTTGCCAGGGCTGTAGTCGTGCAAATTGATAAAGGCTTTCTTTGTCTTTAACGCCTTCTTTTTCTTCTATCAGCATCATGATACGAGTGGCGAAGCGACTCGATAAACAAATTTTTTGTGCTAACAAGCTATCTGCTTCAAAACGTACAGAGCCCACGGTTTGTTTAGAGACTTCTGCACCAAGTGCTGTAAGCTCATCAACAAGTAAATTTTCTATTCCGATAGAAGTAAGTGCGATAAATTGCAAAGTAAAAACCCTTAAATGCTAATTGCGCAGGATTATAGCATAGCTTGGCGAACAAAAACGCCAACATTTGCAGGGATATTAGCTAGATTTTTACTTAGCCCACTAGGTTGCGAATCTCTCGCCGCGATTAAATTGCCTCTAGAGTGAACATATTTTAATTCACAAAGGTCAACACGCCCTAGGCCGTTTTAAACTGTTTTTGTTGAATATAAACAGGATGGATACGATTATTTAGAACCTTGATGGCTTCAAACTGCTCTAGAGATAGATTTTCGTCTAACTGAAAGTGTGCGCTCAGATTAATACAAACAGATGCTTCTGGTGAATGATCGACAATTAAAAACTCACCTTCTTGTGACTTAGAGTATAACTTTACAACCGCTTCAACACTTGGCTGGCTACCCTGGTATTCATGAAAAAACCAACTCTTTGCAAGTACTGGCTTCAAATGAAATTTAACTGCTGTAGCGTTAAGAGCAATTTGGCAAAGCTCTGCCGGACTCCATAATGAGAATGTTTCAAGATATTGATAAACTTGCTGATAAAATGCAGCATCTTCAAGACTGAAGTTTGGCTCTTGTAAAACAGCATCAGTAAGTTGGCGTAATTTGTAAGGTGTGCACAGTTGCATATCTTGGTCAAGGTCAACCAAAAGACGATTATTTTTTGCACAAGCAAGCCATTTCCATTGCTTCGATGCTTGTAACATGTCTCCTCCCTAACTTAGAATTCTGTGCGATTAATCATAAATTATAGCTAAGCCTGACCATTAATAAAATACTTTTTTAGAACATTTTATTAATGATCAAATGCTTAGATAACTGATCCTTATAAGCCGTTAAGGATCGTTTTTACCAATTCTGGGCCTTTATAAATAAAGCCAGTATAAACTTGTACAAGGTCGGCACCCGCTGCAAATTTTTCTTTTGCAGAGTCTGCATCATCAATACCACCCACACCAATGATAGGTAACTTACCATCAGTTAAACGCTTCAGCTCACTAACCACGTGGGTTGAGCGCTGACGTACTGGTTGTCCAGATAAACCGCCCGCTTCGTTTGCATATTGTTGGCCTTGCACTGCAGCACGCTCAAGTGTGGTGTTTGTAGCAATAACACCATCGATCTGATTGTTGATCAATGACTCACTAACTTGCGCAATTTGTATTTCATCAAGATCTGGGGCGATCTTAACAAGCATAGGCACTTGTTTGTTATGCTTTGCAGCTAAATCAAGTTGTTCATTCTTTAAGCTTTGTAGCAAGTCATCAAGCGCTTCACCATATTGTAAATCACGAAGACCCGGAGTATTTGGTGAAGAAATATTTACTGTGATGTACGATGCATGCTCAAATACTTTGCGCATACAATGAATGTAGTCATCTTTACCCTGCTCGTTTGGTGTATCTTTATTTTTACCTATATTTATACCTAGAATACCGTCATATTTCGCCGCTTTTACGTTATTAACTAGGTTATCAACGCCTTTGTTGTTAAAGCCCATACGATTTATGATCGCATTTGATTCTGGTAAACGGAAAATACGCGGCTTATCGTTACCAGCTTGAGGGCGAGGAGTAACAGTACCCACTTCAACGAAGCCAAAACCCATTTGTGAAAATGCATCAATACACTCTGCATTTTTATCTAAGCCTGCCGCTAAACCTACTGGATTTTTAAATTCTAAACCCAAAAAGTTAACTGGTTTATTAGGGACAGATTGAGACCACGCTGCACTCAATGGAGTATGAGCAAATCGGCGTAAATTATTAAGTGCAAATTCATGAGCCCACTCCGCATCACGGGTAAACATAAAACGGCGAGCTAGATCATAAAACATGGTTTGTTCCTTAGGTAAAAATAAACAAGGTAGCCGCTTATAAACGGACCATTGCAAATTAAGGGCAAAAAAATACCCCAGCGAGCTGGGGTATGTATTTTAACGACTTTTCACTTATTTGGAAGTGTCACAGTTGTGGCTTAACAACATTAGTTCACGAAGTGCTACTGAGAACTTCGCAAAATCATGGCTTTGTGATGTTTTGAATTCAGATAGCATCTGTTTCCAACGTTGTAGAAGTAGATCTTGGTTATCCATCCACTCATCAATTTGTGCATCTATGTCTTTGCTGTCTGCTGCAAAGCTATTAAGTACCACAGCCGATAATGTACGTTGTTGCCAATCAAGCTCTTCACGGTAAGAAGCACGAGCAAGTGCTTGCCAGTGATTTGCAACCGGTTGGTTAGTAATTTGGTCAAGGAACCAATGTAAGCCCATACGCGCACCCAACTTGAAGTACGTGTTAGATACCATAGCAATGCTACGCTCTGAATTATTAGCAATTTCGGCTAAGTCCATTACAGAGAATAGGCTTGATAGAGACACAACTCGTGTCGCAAGTGCTTTTGGTACATTGCTATCAATTAGCTTCTCAGCTGCTTTAACTAAACGCTCGCTTTCTTTTTCAACCATGTAGCTATTTAAGTTTTCACTTAAATCAGCAAATGTTGGTGCAAAGAACTCAATTGCTTGCTCAATCGTTTGTGCTTTATTGCGATGACGTAAGAACCAACGTGTTGCACGACGAACCGTACGACGTAACTGATAGAGCATTTCTGTTTGTACAGCTGCTGGGATCTTATTATCAAGTGCAACAATTGATGACCATGTTTCTGGCATCTGGAACACTTCTTTTGCAATTGAATAGCAAAGCGCGATTTCTGCTTCGTTAGCACCTGTTTCTTCGTGCATACGAACCATGAAGTTAAGGCCCATATCGTTAACAATATTATTGGCAAGTTTTGTTGCGATAATTTCTTTACGAAGTGGGTGGTTATCCATTGCATCGTTGAACTTCTCACGAAGTGGTACCGGGAATGAATTAACCAATAACTGACGGTAATAAGGGTTTTCAGTGATTTCATCAACCACTAAAGACTCTTTAAGTACCATTTTCGCGTAAGAAACTAGTACAGATAGTTCTGGACGAGTTAAATCTTTACCCGCTGCTGCGCGCTCTGCAAGTTCTTCATCAGTTGGAATGAACTCAATTGCACGATTTAACTTGCCATCTTTTTCAAGGGCATGGATAAAACGTACTTTTTCTTTAAGTGTTGATGTGCCTTTTGACTGTGTAATCGATAAGGTATGCGTTTGACGATAACAATCTTTAAGAACCAGCTGCGATACTTCATCGGTCATAGCATAAAGTAGCTCATCACGTTGTTTACGCGTTAAGTCACCTTCAGCAACTAAGCCATTAAGTAAGATCTTAATGTTTACTTCGTTATCTGAACACGCAACACCACCTACGTTATCGATGAAGTCAGTGTTAACACGACCACCTTTAGCTGCAAATTCGATACGACCTAATTGTGTAGCACCTAAGTTACCACCCTCGCCTAAGATCTTCGCACCAAGCTCAGAACCGTTAATACGAAGTGCATCATTTGCGCGGTCACCAACATCTGCATCAGTCTCTTTAGAGTTCTTGATGTAAGTACCGATACCACCATTCCAAAGTAAATCAAACTCCATCATTAGAGCTGCTTTGATTAATTCGTTAGGTGTCATGCTCGCTTTTTTAGTGCCAAGCATTTTCTTCATTTCAGGGCTTAAGCTAATTGATTTAGCCGCACGAGAGAATACACCACCACCTTGTGAAATAAGGTCTTTGTTGTAATCTTCCCAAGAAGAACGCGGTAAATTAAATAAACGCTCACGCTCAGGGTAAGATGTTGCAGCATCTGGGTTTGGATCAACAAAGATGTGCATGTGGTTGAACGCCACTTGTAAGCGAATGTGCTTAGAAAGCAACATACCGTTACCAAATACGTCACCCGCCATGTCGCCGATAGCTACAACAGTGAAATCAGTTGTTTGACAGTCAATATCCATTTCACGGAAGTGACGCTTAACAGACTCCCACGCACCTTTTGCAGTGATACCCATTTTCTTATGGTCATAACCTACTGAGCCACCTGATGCGAATGCATCACCTAGCCAGAAGTTATATTCATTTGCGATGCCGTTTGCGATATCAGAGAAAGTCGCAGTACCTTTATCGGCAGCAACAACTAAATACGGGTCATCTTCATCATGACGAACAACATCAACTGGCGGAACAATCTCACCACGTTCGATGTTATCTGTGATATCTAATAAACCACGGATGAAAATTTTGTAACACTCTTGGCCTTCTTTGAAGAATGCTTCACGATCAGTCGGTAGCTGTTTACATACGAAACCACCTTTCGAACCTACTGGCACGATAACCGTGTTTTTAACTTGTTGCGCTTTAACAAGACCCAGTACCTCAGTACGGAAGTCTTCACGACGGTCAGACCAACGTAGGCCACCACGTGCAACTTTACCACCACGTAAATGCACACCTTCAACGCGCGGCGAGTATACGAAGATCTCAAACGCAGGCAGTGGTAATGGCATTTCTGGGATCATAGAAGGCTGAACCTTGAACGATACATATGACTTAAATTGGCCATCCGCTTCTTTTTGGAAGAAGTTCGTTCTAAGAGTTGCATTGATCATATCAACGTATAAACGGATGATACGGTCATCATCTAGGTTTGCTACGTTTTCTAGTTCAAGATTTACTTGTGCAACTAGCTTCTCAAGCGTCTTCTCACTACCAGGGTTCTTAACTGAGAACTTTTTAGTGAATAAGTTAACGATTTGCGAAGCAATATGTGGGTAATTTGCAAATGTGCTTTCGATGTAAGTCTGCGAGAAAGTTACACCAATTTGACGCATGTATTTAGCGTATGCACGAAGAATAGACGCTTCACGACCGGTTAAACCACCCATTAATACTAAACGGTTGAAACCATCGTTTTCTAAACGGTTATTCCAAACATTAGTAAGCGCAGCACGGAAACGAGCAGATACTTTATCAAAGTCAGCAATGCCCTTATTGTCAATTAGCATGGTGAAATCCATGATCCAATTAACTTTACCGTCTGTCGTTTTAACTGAGTAAGGCGTTTCACCCACTACACGTAAGCCAAAGTTTTCTAACATTGGCATGACGTCAGATAAGTGGATTGGCTCATCTTTATGGAATAAGCTTAAACGAACAACATTGGTATTTGCTTCTTCTTGTGGACGATAGAACAACATTTCTAGTTTGTTTTCGTCATTAAGAAGCTCAAGTTTCTCGATATCAACAACCGCAGCACTTGGTAAAACCTGATCTTTATATGCACTTGCAAATGCTTGTGCATATTTACGGTTTAGTTCTTTACCGCGTGCTTCACCTGCACTCTCAAGTAGTGCAGACTGGAGTCTATCTTCCCAAGTACGGGCAGCTTCAATTAGGTTGTTTTCGATGTCTTTCACGTTATATTCAATATTATTGTCAGTCACACGCACCGTATAATGAGTACGGGCTAATGTTGACTCAGAGAAGAAAGTAGTAAATTCGACTTTGTCGTCAGAATTAAATGCGTTAGCTAAGATACGTTGCGTTTCACGACGTAGTGCCGTGTTATAGCGCTCACGCGGTACATAGACCATGCAAGAGAAGAAACGGCCATATGCGTCTTTACGCACAAAAATACGGCACATATCACGCTCTTGTACTTGTAGTACGCCCATAGCAACTTCAAGTAGTTCGGCTTCACGTGCTTGCACAAGTTCATCACGTGGATATGTTTCTAGGATATTTAATACCGCTTTATAAGCATGGGTGCCTTTAGCAAAGTCACACATTTCCATAATGCGATTAATTTTACTTTTCAGTACCGGAACATCAGCGGCGCTGTTGTTGTAGAAGCTCGAAGAGAATAAACCAAGGAAACGGTCTTCACCAATTACATTACCTTCCTCGTCAAAACGCTTGATACCCACATAGTCAATATAAGCAGGACGGTGAACACGAGACACTGAATTAGTTTTCGTTAAAATCAGTAAATTATTGCTACGCGCTTCTTGACGTGCAACTTCTGGTAATTCAGAAAGTAAACGGCTGTGCTCTTCGTCTGTGTTTTTCATCAGACCAAGGCTAGTACCTTTTTTACCTTTTAATTGATAATCACCCTGTACAGGCGACAGTTCATACTCACGATAACCCATTAGGGTAAAGTTATCTTTTGCTAACCAGTCTAAAAACTCAACCGTTTCAGCAACTTCACTTTCGTTATTATTATGATGACGCTTAGGTAAATCCTTCGTTACAGCAATTAGCTTTTCACGAATTGGCTGCCAATCTTCTACAGCGATAGATACGTCAACTAACACAGACTCAAGTTCTTTTTTGAAAGACTCAATAACTTTTGCATCTGTTTGGCGATCAATCTCGATAAAGAACACCGTTTTTGTTGACGTTGATTCTTGCTCTGCTTTTAAGCTTGAAATACCCGTGATTTTAGCATTTTTGTCACGTTGGATTTTCAGTGGAGAGTGAAGTAATAAGTGAGAAGAGATGTTTTCGCGAGTCATGGCCATACGCACAGAATCAACTAAGAAAGGCATGTCTTTCGCGATGATTTCAACAATAGTGTGCGATGACTGCCAGCCATCTTTTGCTACTTCTGGATTGAAGACACGGACAACCGCGTCATCAGAGTTATTTTTTTCTAGCGAGTTCCATAGGCTTAGTGCAGCGCCATATAAGTCACTATCGTTGCGATGTGCCAAATCCTCTTTAGACATATTGCTGTACAAGGCTTTGGCGAATTTCTCAACGAGTAACACATTATCAGCGTGAACTTTTTTCTGGATCAGCTTACAGACATTATCTAAGATAACCGAGGCTTGCCCTTCATTTCGTGTCATTGTATGTTCCTTAATCTATACTACTTATCGATTAGTAGAATATTTGTACAGCCATTTATTAGCGTGGAGTCAGGTAAATTCTAACTCTTTTGCAGCTAATAAACAGCCTTTTCGATGAAATCATTTTAAGCTTTTCAGCTATTTGGTCATCTATTCACAAAATATAGATATAAATGGCCATTACTGGCCATATTGGAGCACAATTATTCACATTATTTTTTCTGGTCAGTCCAGAGGAAGCTACCAATTGCAGGTAAAAGTAGTACTGCGCCCAGCATGTTAACCAAAAACATGAAGGTCAAAAGAATACCCATATCTACTTGGAACTTCAGATCAGAGAAAATCCATGTGCTAACACCAATGGCTAAGGTAATACCCGTGAATAACACTGCACTGCCACGCTCTGCTAATGCATTGCGATAAGCCACTTCGAGTGCCACACCTTGTTTTAGCTGCCCCATCATTGATGACAGTATATAAATCCCATAATCAACACCGATACCAACACCTAAAGCGATAACTGGTAGTGTCGATACTGTTAAACCTATTTCAAGTTGTACCATCAAGGCTTGCGCTAAAGTTGATACAATATACAGAGGTAATACAACCGCAACCGTTGCCTTAACACTTCTAAAGCTAATTAAGCATAGCAGGATTACGGCGCCGTAAACGTAAAGCATCATAGGTAGCTGTGCAGCTGATACAGATTCGTTGGTTGCGGCCATTACACCCACAGGCCCTGATGCTAACTTAAACTTCAACTCATCCGTTTCTTCTGCCTTAGCAAACTCTTTAACCTTCGCTACTACATGGTCAATAGTTTCTGCTTTGTGGTCATTTAAGAAAATAATCACTGGCATTACAGAGCAGTTACCATCGAGTAAACCTGAGCTTGTTTCAACGCGTGAAGTAGCTTGCACTAAACTTGCCGTGTTGCGCGGCAGGCTTTGCCATTTAAGGTTACCTTCGTTGAAGCCGGCATTCACAGATTGCGCAACTGAGCTTAAACTCACTGCTGATTGCACCCCTGCAACGTTTTCCATCTGCCATTGGAAACGACTAATACGCTCCATCACATCATGCTCAGTACAAGCAGCAGGATACGCTTCTACAATCACTTTTAGGATATCTGATGAAATGGTGTATTTATCAGAAATCAAAAAGGTGTCTTGGTTATAGCGGGCATCTTGGTGCAAAGATGGCGCACCTGCGTGTAAATCACCAATGCGCATTTTGTCAGCTTGCCAATAACCCACTGCAAATAATATCGCTGTAAGCACAATAATTAAACCGGCGGTTCTACGGTCCGTCGCTTTTACTAACAGTTCACGCAATTTATCTAAGAAATTCGGTTTGTCTGAGTGTGTTCCTGCTTGAATATGCACTGAGCCTTCAAAGCGCATATACGATGCCCACACTGGTAATAATACGAGGTTTGTGAAAATAATCACAGCCACACCTAAACTTGCGGTGATGGCAAGTTCACGAATAATACCAATATCAATGGTGAGTAAGGTTAAGAAGCCAATTGTGTCTGATAGCAGCGCGATACCACCTGGGATCAAAAGTGCTCTAAAGCTTGCCTGACAACACACCCGGGTTGAGCTTCCTGACGTCACTTTTTTACCGATGTCATTGATCATTTGCACACCATGACTTACGCCAATCGCAAACACTAAAAACGGCACCAAAATTGACATAGGGTCTAAGCCAAAGCCCAAGGTTGATAACAAACCTAACTGCCAAACAACGGCAATGATTGAACAGGCAATCGGTAAAATTGTCAGTTTTAAAGAGTGGCAGAACAGCCAAACCATCACAAAGGTAAAAGCAATCGCGATTGCAAAAAATAACAGTACGCCTTTAGCACCCTCTGCTACATCCCCTGCCATCTTTGCAAAACCAATAATATGGATACTGACTTTATCAGTACTTAACGGTTCACGAACTTGTGTTTCTAGTTTTTCAGCAAAGGCTAATGTATCGAGTTTTTCTTGTGTTTGCGGATCAGTCTCGAGTAACTGGGCTGTTACCATTGCACACGAGTAGTCACTAGCGATCATACGGCCGACTACTTTTGCTTTTTCGATGTTTTCTTTAACAACTGCAAGACCACGTTTATCAGCTGTGAAGTTAGCCGGAATAATTGGACCACCAGCGAAGCCATCTTCAACAACTTCAACAAAACGTGCACTCGGTGCGAAAATTGAATTAACTAATGGACGGTTAACACCTGGAATAAAATAAAGTTGGTCATGAACTGCTTTTAGTTGGGTAAAAAATTCTTCATTGAAAATATCACCGTCAGCATCACACACCGAAATTAAAATGCTATTTGCACCACCAAATTGCTTTTCGTGTTTGGTGTATACTTTCATGTATTCATGATTAAGAGGGATATTTTTATTAAACGAGGCGTCTAATTGAATTTGTGTTGCTTTGAATAATAAAAAACAGGTGATCAAAGCAAAGGAAATAATTGCGAACAAGCGATGACGAAATACCGCTCTTTCTAAAAAGTCTAATAAACCACGCATTACGGATTCAACTCCTTCACTTTAATGCCATTTTCTGAAGCCATAATTAGTTTGTCTTGAAACACAACACCGTCGAGCAATGATTTGCCATCGGCCATTTGCTCTTCTGATAATTGATCACCCTTAACATGAAAAATAACTCCACTATTAGCAAATAAAAGCCATTCGTTATTGTGGTTTATTGCGCTGTTGACGGTGGCATAATTAGTGTTTTGAATTGGTAACCACTGATCACTATTTGCTTGACGAGTAAATATATTGCCACGCAGACCTGCAACTAGGTCTTCACCACCCTGATCTGCAGTTGACGCAAACGTAAAGAAAGAGCCCATATAAATCTCTTCAAGACGTTGCCATGTTTGGCCATTATCAACACTTTCGGCCATTAGCCCCATTTCACCTGCTAAGATTAATCGGTCTTTAGTTTTCACTATACGATTAAAATGCGGCAAAATTGATGCGGTCTCAAGTTCATATCCTTCAGGATCTGTTTCTTTTAGATCATTCAAATAGTCGCGATCATCTTCAAATAACAAGCTATCTAAAAAACGTTTCTGCCATGTTTGGCCACCATCAGTGGTTTCAAAAAACATGCCGTATGCACCCACTGCATAACCATGGCTTTCAGATGTAAAAAGAATATCTAAACATGGTTTATCCATGTTTGGTAAAGATTGTTGTAACTGCCAAGTTTTAGCAGCATCCACGGTGTTGATAATAGTGGCATCGTGGCCACAAGCCCAGCCTAATTCGTCATTGTAAAAATCAACCGCGGTGAGTAATACTTGTGTTGGTACACTGGCTTGCTGCCATGTTTGTGCGTCAGTACTAGTGATAACCACACCATGTTTACCAACAGCAACCAGTTTTTCACCGACCAATTCGATGTCAGTGAGTAGAGTTTTGTTTGCATTAACGGCACTAATCGCTTGTTGCGGTGTGGGCATGTCTTGAGAAAAACATGAAGCACTATAAGCAAGACAGGCATAAAGCAAATACTTCATAAAGATAAATCGCCTTCGAAAAGATAAAAAGAGAAGTCAAAAAAGCCACTGGGAAAACCAATTGCGTGTCTTGATGACTTACGCGAATTGCAAAAGGCACCTGAAGTCAGGTGCCTTAGATTGTTTAACGACCTTCGCGGCGTAAAGCGCTTGAAGTGAACTCGTTATCATTGAATGATTGTGAGAAATCATACATTTTTTCTTGGTTATCTAAACCAATTGCTAGGTAACGACGTGAGTTAAGGTCATGATAAACTTCTAACGTACTCCAATGAGTCGGTACTTCATAGTAGTTAAGACCATGTGCCATTGCTACACGATACATTTGGTCACGGTTATCATAAATATCCGTTACATGTACTTGCCAGCTATCTTCATCAATATAGAAAACACGTTTCTTATAAATATGACGCGTACCTTCTTTCAGGTTTGCTTCTACAACCCAAACACGGTGCTTTTCGTAACGAACATATTCAGGGTTAATGTGACCAGCTTGCAAGATATCATCATAGCTTAACTTATCGCTGTGAAGTTTATAGCTGTTATATGGAATATAAAGCTCTTGCTTACCTTTTAATGTCCAGTTGTAACGGTTAGGAGAACCGTTGAACATATCAAAGTCATCAGTGGTACGTAAGCTATCAGCCGCTGTTCCTGGTGCATCATATGCAACATTAGGTGCACGACGAACTCGACGCTGACCTGAGTTGTACGTCCATGCTTGGCGTGGCGTTAAGATTTGGTCCATAGTTTCATGAACTAATAACGCAGTACCTGCTAGACGAGCTGGCTCAGTTACTTTTTGCTTAAACTTAAACAAGATATTAGATTCTTGCAGTTTTTCTGGCGTTGCATCTGGTGATGAATATTCAACTAAAAGTTGCTCTTCAAAACCAACATAATTATATGAGCCTGACGCTGTTGGTGCTGCTTGACCACCAGAGCGTTCAATTGATAAACCACGGAAACGTAAAAGGTGATTCCAAATTGCTTCTAAACCATCTTTAGGAATTGGGAAAGGTACACCCACAGCTGTGTTTTTAATACCGTTACCACCTTCAACTAACTCGGCTGTCGTAGCGTATTTTTTAGTCGCATCATAAACAAACTGCGGATAAGACGCACTACGACGCGTTGGATAAATGTTCATCTTAAACGTGTCTGGATAAGTGTTGAATAATTCAACCTGACCAGGGCTCAAGTACTCTTTATATTTATCAACGTTTGATTTATCGATGGTGAACAACACTTTATCATCAGCGAATGGGTCTGGGTGGTGCATGCCTGGTTTATAGTCTGCAGGAGGGGTTGTGATACCACCCGTCCAAGCTGGAATAGAACCATCTTTGTTAGCTGCTTTTTCTGCGCCAATTGGCGTTAAGTCATTACCTAAACGTGCTGCTTCATCAGCAGTAATTTTTGCAAGTACACTAGAGCTTGCGAAAACGCTACAAAAAGCTGCAGCAATGAGGGTAGGTTTTCTAATAATCATAATTTACCCTTAGATTGAATATTTAATATTAAATGAAACATAATCGCGGTCAGAGAATGTATTCGTCGCGCCACCACCCCAGAAAGAGTTATAGCTAAAGTCGAATGACCACGCATTTTGATAGTTGAAGTTCATCGTTACACCGAGTGATTTACGGTCTTCAACAAATAAGAACATCGGATCAGGTGTAATACCATTCACATCATGTGAGAACACAAAACGTGGCGAGAAGTTAACACCGTTGAAAATGTTATAGTAATCACCTTTAGCGATTAAACGATAACCCCATGCCGATGCTGTTGGGAACGGATTCGTTTCAGGACCATTCGATAAACCCATATGAAGGGTTGAATAATCATCGCTCAGTGGCCCCTGCATAATGCCGCTTCGACCCGTACCTGCAACGTTTAAACGCAGCTCATCGTACTCAGGCATATTATTAATGCGCACACCACCGATTTCACCAACAACCGCCCAGCTGTCTGCACCTAATGATGGGCCAAATAGATATGTTGCTGTAAATTGTAATTGTGCTGTGTTGCGTAATATAAAGCCTTGCGCCACTTCACCAGGACCTACAACACTTGTAGCATCACCCAGACTCATTTGCGAAATACCCGCAAAGTCAGGTCGAATTCCAGCCACGGCTAGTTGTTCTGGCATACCCGCATAAAGAAGCTCTACGTCATCAATTTGTAGTGGCTCATCTTGACGGAATGCAAATTCACCAGCGAAAGCAGTCTCGCCTAATGATGTATTAAAGCTGATACCATAAAGCTTAATATCTTCAGGGTATTCTAATTGGCCTTTGGTGAATGCTTGTAAGCTAGTTACATTATCTTCAGTGATTTCTGTAGATAACAACATACCAATATCAGCCGCGATAGCACCAGCTGTAAAATTAGACACTTGACCAGAAATTACTGGGCGTCGGCTATGGTAATTGATGTGGTATAAAGCCACTTCAGTATCGTTTAATTCAGGTAAAAACATACCTAAACGTAAACCATATTGACCACCATCATCTGGCTCATTTTTACCCGCACTGCCCTTACCTTTAAGAGCTACTTTAGTCGGATAAGCTAAATACATTTGCGCCATCATAGCTTGACCTTGCGCAGATGTTGGATCAACACCTTGCGAACGCACAATATCGTCTAAGCTGTTTAAGCTTTCTGTTAAGAATGCTAAATCGATATCTGGGTTTGATGTAAAACCTAGTTGAATATTTTGCTGATAACCATTTTCTGACGCGAAATCGTTAGTCGAGAAGTACGTACCAGCAGCTGGAAGACGTGTTTCATGCCATTCATATTGGTAAAAGCCTTCCAGTGTTAAGTTATCTGTAATGCCAAGTGATGCCCAAAGCATACCCACAGGGATAAAGGCTTCTTTTAACTCAGCGCCTGGCGCTTTTAAACGATCGATATCAACTGGGTTAACGTTAATACCATGAGAAATCAAGGTACTTTCACCCCAGTTTACAACTTGCTGACCTAAGCGAATAGACAGAGGGTTACGACCTTCATTTAAATCGAAGTTTGCCCAAACGTACGCATCTAATAAACGTAAATCAGCACATACTTGTTCTTTAGTGTCATCATCGTCACATGGGTCTACTTTGTTACCTGATGTAGGATTGCTATATGCAAAATCGCCATCCATCAATGCAAAGTCGTAAAAATACATAAAGCGTGTAAAGAAACCATAGTTATCTTTACTAATTGATAACTCGTGGTTGCCCTTTAATAATTTTGAGAATGAATCACCACTATCAAAATTTAAATTCCCTGCATCACCATTATTAGAGTAGGCACCAGGTTGGTTCCAAACATCCGCAGAAGAATAAATAGGATTTAACGCAGAATGATAACCTGTCCAATCAAATGAAGGATTATTACTTTTACCTATATGTTTAAAATCTCGGTCTTCAACACGAATGCTTTGACCATAAGAAAAGTTAGAGTCAAAACGTACGTCAAAGTCCCCTAACTCGAAGTTTGCTGCATGCAAAGATGTACTTGAGATTCCGAGTGTAGCCGCCGCGAGTCCCAAAGCTATTTTGTTTTTAACAAAAAGCGATCGTTTTATCATTGTGTTCATCCCCCTGTAACGGGTTGTTCTGTGATCAAATTGTTGTTTTTAGTATCTTTCTAACGATAGAAGCGAAACAATAAAAATACAATATAGAACGCGTTCAATCGGTTAATATTTATTTAAAAATGTGACGTTTACGTATTGGTAAGACGTCATACCAGATATTTTATACACGTAAATTAACAATAGAACAAATCGAATTAACAAAAATATAATAAAATTACTGTTTTGAAGAGCAAGAAAATAACTACAAATGAGGCTTTTTTACTGGGTACTGAGCAATAAAAAAGCAGCTATAGCTGCTTTTTAACTCACTTTCTCTAATTTTATAAACTGATTTTCATCGGTTAATGTTAGCCGAAAGCGCCCTCTTATTCCTAAAGAAGAAATGTGCGGGCGTAAATAACGAGCATCGAATCGTACGACTTTACCGCCGTCTTCTGTTACCTGAACAGACTTATATTTACCATGATAGTAATCAAGACATTCAGCATAACTAAGGTACAAAGCAAAATAGTATTCTCTCATTAGCTTTCAAGTGCTTTCTCAACCTTTTCAAATAAATCATCGCTTAACCCTTCTAAATTTGCTAAACGCATTAACTGCGCTTTTATAGCTGCTGAACGATTTTCGTCGTAACGTCGCCATGACATAAATGGGGTTAGCATTCGCGATGCATTTTGAGGGTTAATATCATTTAATTTAACTAATAAGTCACCCAAAAGTTCATAACCTTTACCATCTGCACGATGGAATTGGGTAATATTAAAATGACTAAAGCTGCCAACTAATGCCCGTACACGATTTGGGTTTCCAAAATCGAAGCTTGGATGATTATAAAGAGCTTTAATGTCTTCAATACTGCTCGCTGTCTCTTTCATCGCTTGCAGTGCAAACCATTTATCCATCACAAGTACATCATGACGCCATTTTGCATCAAATTCATCAAGTAATGTGTCACATAATGGGTGGTTAGCTTTCACAACAGCACTTAATGCTGCCAATACATTCGTCATATTACTACTGTGAGCAGACTCATTAATTAAGCTATTTACTGAGTTGTGATTTGTTTTAGCTAAATAGTACAAGCAAACTTGTTTAAGAGCACGTATGGCTACAGCAGTTGCAGAGGTTGATCCATCATCCAACAGAGCGTTATAACAATTAACAAAAGAGTCAGCTAAACTGCTTGCAATTTGCGCTTCAAAGGTATTATGCACTGCGATGATGTCATCCACAGGAATGATTGAGTATTCCGAGGCTAAAGTATCGTAACTGGGTAGTTTTAACAGTTCTGCAATTAGTGCAAGATCACCATCTCGCTCATCAATAAGTGTTTTAAGCGCATTAATTATTTCATCTGATAAGTTAGCATCACCAGATGCAACAGCTTGTTTCATCTCATTAGTAAATAAGCGTTGTTGAGCATCCCAGCGCGAAAAGTCACTACGGGCAAAACGCATAATATGTAACAGATCAGCAGCAGAAGTGTTTTGATTAACAATGCATGGCGCAGAGAAGTCCTCTAACAGCACTGCGACTGGACGCTGTTTAATCCCTTCAAAAACAAACTGCTGTGTTTTTTCAGTGACATTTAATACCGAATCTTGTGGCTGGTTATTAATCACAAGAGGTAGTGACTGCCCTACACTGTCTAAAAGCTCAATAGCAAACGGAATATGCAATAAGGCATTGTCAGGTTGATTATCAGGAGCAAACTGTTCAATGCTGAGTGTGAAGGTCTGCTTTTGTTCATCGTAAACTTGTTCTACATTAAGTTTTGGCGTACCAGCTTGACTATACCAACGCTTAAATTGCGTTAAATCGATACCTGATGCATCACTCATAGCAGCAACAAAATCATCACAGGTAACAGCTTGTCCGTCATGACGCTCAAAATACAATGACATACCTTGTTGGAACTTTTCTTCTCCCAGTAAGGTATGCATCATACGAATAACTTCAGCCCCTTTGTCATACACAGTAACCGTGTAAAAATTGTTCATTTCGATGACTTTTTCAGGGCGAATTGGGTGTGCCATAGGCCCCGCATCTTCAGTAAATTGGTGCGTTCGCATCACTTTAACCGCATCAATTCGATTGAGTGCTCGCGACCCCATATCACTACTAAACTCTTGATCGCGGAAAACAGTCAATCCCTCTTTTAAAGACAATTGGAACCAATCACGGCATGTAACTCGGTTTCCTGTCCAGTTGTGGAAGTACTCATGTCCGACTATGGATTCAATTGTATGGTAATCTTTATCTGTTGCTGTTTCTTGATTCGCCAGAACACATTTAGAGTTAAAGATATTTAAACCTTTATTTTCCATCGCGCCCATGTTGAAGAAATCAACAGCGACAATCATGTAAATATCTAAATCGTATTCAAGGTTAAAGCGCTCTTCATCCCATCGCATTGATTTTTTGAGAGATGTCATAGCATGAGGTGTTTTTGATAAATTTCCTTTATCAACAAATAACGCTAATTCAACATTGCGACCTGACTTGGTTGTATAATGATCACGTAGCACATCAAAGTCACCAGCGACTAATGCAAATAAGTAGCTAGGCTTTTTAAATGGGTCTTGCCATTTTACAAAGTGCCGACCGTCATCTAAGTTACCAGCCTCAATTTGGTTACCATTTGAGAGCAAGTGAGTATATTTTTTGTCAGCAATAATAGTCACATCAAAACTGGCAAGTACGTCTGGACGGTCGAGGTAATAAGTAATTTTTCGAAAACCTTCGGCTTCACATTGCGTACAGTAAGCACCACCCGACAAATACAAACCTTCTAGTGAAGTATTCGTTTGCGGATCAATATGGTTTTCTATTTTCAGAATAAAGTTTTCTGGTAGGTTATGAATGATTAGTTTTTCATCTTCGAGTGTATAATCATCATAGGCTTTATCATCAACCACCACTGAGATAAGCGTTAAATCAACACCATCAAGAGCAAGGTCCGAATTACTTTCATCAGTACGATTGATTGTCATTGTAGACTGTACTGACGTTTGTAAAGGCGCTAATTCGAAGCGTAAATCGATATGTTGAATTGAAAATTGAGGGGCTTGATAATCTTTTAAATATTGAGCTTGAGGTTTACTCGTAGCAGACATAACTGGCTCCAAAATGGCCCTGCAACTATACAGGGCCTAAGTTTATTATTCAGCGCTAGCTTCTTGTTTAACGTGTTTTGGGGTAATACGTAAAATCTTAATACCTAAATAGGCGTAAACAACCGCTAAGAATGGATTAATTAAATTAAAGAATGCATACATAGCGTAATCAAATGGATTTATTAATAAAACACTCTGCATGTAAGCACCACAGGTATTCCAAGGTATAAGTGGGCTTGTAATAGTACCGCCATCCTCTAATGTGCGAGATAAGTTAACTGGCTTCAAACCGCGCTTTTCGTACTCGTCTTTAAACATTCGACCAGGAACAACAATCGCAATATATTGGTCAGCTGCTACCGCATTTGTACCAATACAGGTTGCGATAGTGGCAGTAATAAGCGAGCCTGTGCTTTTTGCTATTTTTAAAATGCTCTTTACGAACATATCAAGTAAACCGGTTTTTTCCATAATAGCGCCGAACATCAAGGCTGTCATAATCAGCCAAGTTGTTGTTAGCATGCCTGCCATACCGCCACCACTTAATAGTGAGTCCATTTTTTCATCGCCAGTATCGATACTGAAACCGTCGAAGAAGGTTGTCCAAACTAGTTTAAAATAGCCAATCGCGTGGCCTTGTGATGCATCAATTTGGCTATTTATTAAATCTGATTGAAATAACATCGCCCAAATCGCACCTAATACTGCCCCGATAGAAATTGCAGGAAATGCTGGCATTTTACGGATCGCTAAGAAAAGTAATACAGCTAACGGCACTAGCATCTCAAAGCCAATATTGAAGTTTTGCTCTAATAAATTAACGATTTCATCAATACGGCCTGCTTCTGTCGAACCACCTGCATTAAATCCCATAAAAATAAAAATAATTAACGCAATAATAAAGCTTGGCACTGTTGTCCAGAGCATATGATGAATATGTTCAAATAAATCAGCTCCCGCAACAGCCGGTGCCAAATTAGTGGTTTCTGATAATGGACTTAACTTATCACCAAAGTAAGCACCAGAAATAACCGCCCCCGCAGTAACAACTTGTTCAAGGCCAAGGCCTGTTGCGACACCAAGCAGTGCAACACCAATGGTCGCAGCTGTAGTCCATGA
The DNA here is from genome assembly GCF_021532475.1 of Pseudoalteromonas sp. APAL1. NCBI lineage: Bacteria > Pseudomonadati > Pseudomonadota > Gammaproteobacteria > Alteromonadales > Pseudoalteromonadaceae > Pseudoalteromonas > Pseudoalteromonas sp. APAL1. The sequence continues at coordinate 72,490 of NZ_JAKGAW010000006.1, forward strand.
GCTACCGATACTCATCGCAACAATGCCACAAATTAAACAACTAGCTGCGTAAAACCAGCTTGGATTAATGATCTGTAAACCATAGTAAATTAAGGTTGGTACAGTGCCTGAAAGTAGCCAAGTACCAATTAAAGCACCGACCATCAAAAGAATGATGATTGCACCAAGAGACAAAGTGATCCCTTCTATCATGGCTTGTTCTAGTTTCTTCCAGGTATAACCATTTTTTAAGCCAATTAATGCGGCAGTAAAGGTGGCAAATAATAATGCGATTTGATTTGGACCCGATGATGAGTTATCACCGAATAAGTAAACTGCTGCACCTAGCAGGCAAACCAGCACTGAAATTGGGATCAGGGCGTCCAAAAAGCTGGCCTGTTTAACAGGTTTATCTTCAACTGAATTCAAAAGATAGTCTCCTACACGTCTTATATGGCGTGTTTAATTATTATTGTTCATAAGCCTCAAACCCTTATAGTTTAAGGCTATCAGATTTTTCATTATAACAAGATGACCTGTTTTAGGTAGCAAAAAAGGCGCCTAAGCGCCTTTTTATTGAACAATTTTGCTAAAAAATTGCTAATTATTTTTTCGCGATACGACCATATTTAATATAGTCCTGAGTGATCAGAGCCGCTTCTTCTAAGAATGGGTCTAAATCATCAAGCACATCAGGTAAGTCGTCTAGTTTCTCAACCGGCTTTTCACCCAGACGAACCAAACGTTCATTTGCACGCTCTAACGCACGCTCTTCGCCTTCGTCTTTCTCTTTTAAGCGGTCAGCTTCAACTAGTGAGATAGTCTTACGGTCTTTCTCTTCTTGATAGCGCTTAATGTCATCAAACACATAGCCAAACTCAGGTTCACTTGCAATACGTGCATCATGAAGCTTATTAACGTAAGAGATAGCTGGTTTTAGGTTATCAACTGAGTTGTATTTAGCACGGATGATGCTGTCCCAAGGTAGTGCATTATCTTGCTGGCTTTCGCCCCACTCTGCAGGATCGATAGCTGAAGGGAAAGATACGTCTGGTATCACGCCTTTGTGCTGTGTACTGCCGCCATTGATACGGTAGAATTTTGCAATCGTATATTGCACGCTACCTAATGGATGATCATATAAATCGTAAGCACGGCCAAGCGGTTTATGCTGCTGTACAGTGCCTTTACCAAATGTTTGCTCACCAATCACAATTGCACGACCATAATCTTGCATTGCCGCAGCAAAAATTTCTGAGGCAGAGGCACTATAACGGTCAACTAATACCGTTAATGGGCCATCATAAAAAGTCACACCATCACGGTCTTTTTGCTCTTCAATACGATTATTTAGTGTATGGATTTGAACGACCGGGCCTTGATCTATAAATAAACCAGAAAGTTGTGTCGCTTCATATAAAGAACCACCACCATTTTGACGTAAGTCGATGATAATACCATCAACTTTAGCTTCTTTTAATTTAGCAAGCTCAACTTTTACATCTTGTGATAGGTTATTGTAAAAGCCTGGTATTTCAATCACACCGATTTTACTGGTTAAATCTGAATACTTTGCTTCAAACACATTTGATTTGGCAGCACGGTCTTCTAAGCGAATTTTATCACGGGTTATTTCAACCACTTTAGGTGTACCGTGAGCATCTGCACCTTTTAAGTATTGCAGACGAACTTTGGTGCCTTTTGGACCTTTTATAAGCTCAACAACATCATCTAAGCGCCAACCGATAACATCAACAAAGTCTTCACCTTCTTGGGCAACACCAATAATACGGTCATCAGCTTTAATTTGCTCTGACTTATCTGCTGGACCACCTGGTACTAGGCTACGAATTACTGTGTAATCTTCATCATAACTAAGGACTGCGCCGATACCTTCTAACTCAAGGTCCATATCCATCTTGAATTGTTCAGCACGTCGTGGAGATAAATAAGAAGTATGCGCTTCGATGCTTCGTGCAAACGAGTTCATTACAATTTGAAACGCATCTTCACTATTTGTTTGTACTAAGCGTTTTTGCGCATTGTGGTAACGCTTGGTTAAAACATCTTTAATGCCTTGCCAATCTTTACCTGTCATTTTTAAGCGTAACGCATCATATTTAACTCGTTGACGCCATAACTCATCTAACTCAGCCTGAGTTGTTGCCCAACTCGCGTCCTCGCGGTCGAACATGTATTCATCTTCTTTATCAAAAGTCATTTCTTTATCAAGTAATGACAATGAATAATCATAACGCTCAAAACGTCGTTTTAAGCTTAAGTTAAAAATATCAAAAGCAAACCCAAGCTTCCCTGTCGAAAGTGCATTATCAAACTGGTCTTTATATTGCGAGAATGATGCAATATCTGAAGCTAAAAAAACACTTTTGTTGAAATCAAGGGATTCGATGTAACGATCAAAAACTTGTTCAGATAATTCGTCGTTAAAACGAATAGGTTTGTAGTGTGCACGAGTAAATAAGTTTGTCACCCGTTTACTAGCCGTACTATGCTGGCTTTCTTGCTTAAGAATAGGCAAATCTTCAACAGTAAGATTGTCTGTAGATGCCAATAATGAACCTGAAAACAGGGCAGCGACTAACGGAATGAGCGTAAACTTATTACTCATACACAACTCCTTAATTTTTTACAGCTATTAAATGATATACAGGCTGTCTGCTTTGGTCTTAACTTGCATCCCTGTTACTAACTCAACATGAACCTCATCTTTGTTCACTTCAGTAATAACCGCATTAACAAGTGCTTGGCCAAGTTTAACTTTAACTTTGCTATTTACCTTGACCTCAGAGGCAGGTAAAGGTTCAACTTTTCCAGAACGTTTTGCAGGTGCAGCTTTTGCAGGCTTATTGCTAACTTTAGCGCCTTTTTCAGCTGATTTTGCATGATGACCCGTATTCTTTTTGTAAGATTTTGTGTCACCGTCTTTGCGTGGACGTTGTTGCTTTTTGCGTTTAGCCATTTTTGCACGGCTTTCTTCTAACGCTTTTTGTGCATGTTCAACGTGTTCTTGTTCCACTTTTTCGTCTTGATTACCATCAAGATCGATACGAAACTCAGATTTAGTTACTGCTTCTAAATAACGCCAATTAGAGGTGTATTTTCTTAGCGCTTGACGAACCTGAGTTTTACTTACTTTCTCAGAACCTTCAATGCGCTCAGCGATATCTTTAAAAATACCTACTTTTAGCGGTTGAATGCCGTCTTTTTGTTTAAAACATTGTGGAAATTCTTGGTATAAGAAATCCAGTACTTCATTAATATCTTTTAGCTTGTTTGTGGTTTCCATGTTAGAACCTTTTATTACATCTTTTCATCAAGTGATGAATCGACATAGTGTGTTACCCAGTCGGTCAACTCTTCGAAGTCCGCTTCAATAAGCGCTAAATCACCGCGAAGGTGTTCCCAAATACCATTAATAATTTCATCAATTGATTCACAGTCAAGGTCATCAGGTAGACGATCCCAAGCCATGTGAATCAAGTCGTTGAGCCTTTCAGCAACAACTTCTTCTTCCCCTTCCCAATCACCTACATCGTGAATCGCAAAAAGGTAATCTTGCACATTTAGCAGATCTTTCATTTTAGATTTGCCTCAAAGCATTTTACCAATGCTTCTAAACCAGCTTGATCATCAGTATCAAAACGGCCAATGCTCGGGCTATCAATATCAAGTACAGCAAACACTTTACCATCTTTAAAAACAGGTACAACAATTTCAGAATTTGATGCTGCATCACATGCAATATGACCTGCAAATGCGTGAACATCTTCAACTAATTGTGTTTGTTGTGTTTGTGCAGCAGTCCCACATACTCCTTTACCTACTGGAATACGGATGCATGCTGGATTGCCTTGAAACGGCCCTAACACTAATTCTTCGGGAGAATCCATTAGATAAAAGCCCGCCCAGTTTATATCCTCTAAAGAGGTAAACAACAACGCACTTAAATTTGCCATATTTGCAATGACATTTGATTCACCTGCAATTAGTGATTCAGCTTGTTTAACTAATGACTGGTAAAAATCCTGCTTTTGCATACCAAACTACTTCTTATTAAACATACAGTAGCTAAAGGTACTCTTTGTAAGCAATAAATGAAACCTTTTAAGGGCAAAAAAAAACAATTTGCCCTTAAAATAAGCTAGCTTGATTAAATATTCTGCTATTGATGTGGAGATTGGGTTGCTAACCCCTGTCTTAAACCAAATAAAAACAGCCCTGCTGCTAAGGCAGACATTACTGCATTGATTACAAATGCCATCCCTGTAGTTGCACTTAACAAGTAACTAAAAATTGCCCCACCTAATAATCCCAGTGTCAAAACGCCCGAATAGTTTACTTTTGCATATTTATACATAAGTAAATAACCCGGCACTACAAACGCCGCCATTGTAAGACCCACAATGTGCGCATTAGCGATTGCACTGACAAGTAGATTAAAAAAAATACTCAGCCCATTACCATCTAAGGTAAAAGCATAATAAAGGCCGAGGATACAACCTACGATAACGGGCGATAATAATGAAAGTCCTACACTCTTTGCTAAACGATGTTTCATAAATTCCCTAATTTCACAAAGATAATACGAGATACGTAAAGCATGGACTAAGTGGTTGAAATGCGAAATATCGACAATAGTCGTAATTTGTAAAACTGAGGAAAGGCTGTAGAAACAAAAAAGCCGCTGAATAAATTCAGCGGCTTCAATGATGGTGGAGAGATAGGGATTTGAACCCTAGAGGGGCTACAAACCCCTGCCGGTTTTCAAGACCGGTGCATTCGACCACTCTGCCATCTCTCCGAATGCGAAAAACCTACTCGCTAACGCCAGTAGTAAAAATAATGGTGGAGAGATAGGGATTTGAACCCTAGAGGGGCTACAAACCCCTGCCGGTTTTCAAGACCGGTGCATTCGACCACTCTGCCATCTCTCCGACGGCGTGCATAATAGATAAGGCAGCTGTGTTTGTGAAGCTTTTTTTTCAAAAATCTGTTTAAGTGATTAAAAAACAACTAAATCGCTCAGCATTAACACAATTAAAGTCAAAATATAATCGATTTGAACTTTTTGATTATTTTGCATGTCTATTGATCTACAAAGGTTTGCCCAAACATATAACTCTTGATAGGCTTAGTTTCAGTTTAATATTGGAACTAACGAACGAATTAAGTTCATTCAAAGGAGCTCTAACAATGGCGTTTAATCAATCGTACAATACCACTAGACCGGTAATGTCGACTATTGAAACAAATAAAGTATTAAAAAATACTTACTTTTTACTGGCTATGACACTTGCTTTTAGCGCAGTAACTGCAGGTATTTCAATGGCGATGAATCTACCTTATTTTATGGGGTTAGTATTTAGCTTGATTGCATTTGGTGTTCTTTTTGTAGTTAACAAAAAGGCTGACAGTGCATCAGGTGTTGCATGGGTGTTTGTATTTACTGGTTTGATGGGCGCGGGCCTTGGCCCTATGCTTAACTACTATGCAGCAATGCCGAACGGTCCAATGCTAATAATGCAAGCGCTTGGTTCTACTGCGTTGATCTTCTTTGGTTTGTCTGCGTATGCACTAACCACTAAAAAAGACTTCTCATTTATGGGCGGCTTTTTAACTGTTGGTTTAATAGTGGTTATCATTGCAAGCCTAGTAAACCTCTTTATTGGTAGCTCTATCACCTTTATGGTTATTAATGCAGCTGTTGTATTGATTATGTCTGGTTTAATCTTATTCGATACAAGCCGTATCATAAATGGCGGCGAGACAAACTATATTCGTGCCACAGTATCTTTATACCTGAACGTCTATAACTTATTTACATCTCTTCTACACCTACTTGGTGCAAGTGATGACTAATTAAATAGTTCTGTTAAAATAGCCCCTTTCTAGGGGCTTTTTTATTGGATGCGTTTTGGCAAAATTTGTACTTTCTCTTCACACCGCACCGACTGACCACGATACTACACAACGTCTGATTAAATTTTCACAGGCATGCATTGAGTCAGGTCACACTATTTCAGCTGTATTTTTATACCAAGCAGGTGTTTTTCATGCCAGCCAACATTTAGAGCTTGCCAGTGACGAACTACCAATAAGTCGTTTGTGGCAAAGTTTACATGAACAAGCTATTCCGCTTTTATTATGCGTTACAGCTGCAGAAAAACGAGGATTAAATATTAACCAAACGGGTGTTTTCACAGTGGCGGGGTTAGCTGAGTTTGCAATGCTTGCCAGTGATGCTGATAAATGGGTGCAATTTAAATGAAAAACGTATTAGTTATTAGCCAACACAGCCCGTTTGATGACCAGCATATTCGTGACTCACTCGACACGACGCTAATTTTCGCTGCTATTGAACAAAACATTAGCTGGTTGCTCAGTGGTGAGGCGGTTTTAGCTCTAAAAAAGAATCAACAGCCAGAACAACTTGGTATCAAAAACTATTTTAAAACCATTAAGACGCTTGAGTTATATGATGTAGAAAATATTTATGTGTGTGAAAAATCATTAATAGACTTTAATTTAACAAAAGATAAATTAATTATTGATGTGAAGGTAGCCAGTTTTGAGCAGCAACGTCATTTAATAAGACAACAAGATCAGGTGGTAACATTATGAGCACACTTCATATATTTGCTAAACCACTTTCTCATTATTGCACCAATACGCTAGCAAATTTAATAGCCGCAGAGGATACTATTCTATTAGTTAGCGATGCTTGCTACAGCAGCACGCAATTTAAGCAATTTTCATCCGCTTTATATTTACTCAATGAAGATGCCACAGCACGAAATATCTCTATAAGCTTGGGCGACATCGCAATCGACTACACGCAATTTGTAGAAATGACTCTAAACACAAAGAACACGATTACTTGGTAAACCATGCTTGAATTTAATAACAAACAAATAGAAACTGACAAACAAGGTTATTTACTTGACTCAAATGATTGGTGTGAAGAGCTTGCACCAATCATTGCTGAGCAAGAGAATATTACGTTAAGTGAACAGCACTGGGAAGTTGTGCACTTTGTGCGTGATTTTTACTTAGAATATAACACCAGCCCAGCAATCCGGATGCTGGTCAAAGCCATGGCCCAAAAACTAGGTGAAGAAAAAGGTAATAGTATGTACTTATATAAACTATTTCCCAAAGGCCCAGCTAAACAAGCAACTAAAATTGCAGGTTTGCCTAAACCGGCTAGGTGTATTTAATGGTAAACAAAGCCAATAGCAAACCACGTCGTAGTAGCGGTCGAACGTATTCAAGGCCCACGCAAAAACGCCAAGTTAAAAAAGCAATTAATCCAGAGCAGCGCAAAGTAGTGCTGTTTAACAAACCATTTGATGTGCTTTGCCAATTTACTGATGATCAAAACCGCAAAACGCTTGCCGACTTTATTAGTATTAAAGACGTGTATGCAGCAGGACGCTTAGACAGAGATAGCGAAGGGCTTTTGCTACTTACAAACTGCGGCAAGTTACAACATACACTCACTGAACCCAATAAAAAAACAGCTAAAACGTATTGGGTTCAAGTAGAAGGCGATGTCAGTGATGAGGCTATTTTTGCCCTAAACAAAGGCGTAGAACTTAAAGATGGCATGACCAAGCCTGCCAAGGTTAAACGCATTAACGAACCATCAATTTGGCCGCGTACCCCGCCCGTTCGCGAGCGCAAAAACATACCTACCAGCTGGTTGGAAATCTCTATAACTGAGGGACGCAATCGCCAAGTTCGTCGCATGACTGCTCATGTTGGCTTTCCAACTCTACGATTAATTCGTTACAGCATTGGTAACTATACTCTCGATGGTTTGGATAGTGGTCAGTTTAAAGTAGTGAACAATCCAGATGCATAAACCTAATGTCACAGTCGCGGCTATCGTTACATGCGAAGATAAGTTTTTACTTGTTAAAGAACGCGATAAACACACAGGTGAGATCTGTTATAACCAGCCTGCCGGTCATTTGGAGGCAAATGAAACCTTAGCTGAAGCTGCTTGTCGTGAGCTTATTGAAGAGACAGGTATTAGCCTTAATGCCAGCCATCTGGTTGGTATTTACAATTTACATGCGGCTAATGGCGTCCATTATATGCGTTTTAGCTTTGCTTTTACTTGCCCAGAGCTATATTTACCATCACCCCAAGATAATGACATTCTCAGTGCCGATTGGTTTAGCATTGAGCAAATAAGAAACTTACCACTTAGAAGCCCGCTGGTTTTAAAATGCATTGAAGATCATTTAGCTGGCCAAGCCTACCCCCTAAGTTTGATTTACCAATAACCGCTGTGATTTTGGCTGGTTTGGGCGTCTAAAAGTATGCTATATCCAACCCACTATTACTTGCAATCAATGCCTTGCCTAAATCGCTTTTAATTCCAACTGAAACTCGCATCTTGAGGTGGTTTGGGTATATAATACCGCCCTTTCCATAGCAGTTAAAAATGACAGCGAATATTATGAGCGAAAATAGTCACATTAAAGTCATCGTGGGTATGTCCGGCGGTGTTGATTCTTCTGTATCAGCGTATTTATTAAAGCAGCAAGGCTATCAAGTTGAAGGCCTGTTCATGAAAAACTGGGAAGAAGACGATAATGATGAATATTGCGCTGCAGCTGAAGACCTAAAAGACGCACAAGCTGTGTGCGACAAGCTAGGCATTGAGCTTCACACTGTAAATTTTGCAGCCGAATACTGGGACAACGTATTTGAGTACTTTTTAGCTGAGTACAAAGCAGGCCGTACGCCAAACCCAGACATCATGTGTAATAAAGAAATCAAATTCAAAGCATTTTTAGAATTTGCAGCGCAAGCACTGGGTGCAGATTATATCGCGACTGGTCACTATGTACGCCGCGAAAAACGTGGTGATAAATTTGTCATGTGTCGTGGTCTTGATGACAACAAAGATCAAAGCTATTTCTTGTACACATTAAGCCATGAGCATATTGCACAAACACTTTTCCCTGTTGGCGACATTGCAAAACCAGAAGTACGCCGTATTGCTGAAGAGCAAGATTTAATTACGCATGATAAAAAAGACAGCACTGGTATTTGCTTTATCGGTGAGCGTAAATTTAAAGACTTTTTACAAAAATTCTTACCAGCTCAGCCAGGTAAAATCGAAGATACCGATGGCAATGAAGTGGGTGAGCACGAAGGTTTGATGTACCACACGCTGGGTCAACGTAAAGGCCTATTAATTGGTGGCATGAAAGAAGGCTCAGGTGAACCTTGGTACGTTGTAGATAAAGACGTTGAGCGCAACGTACTAGTAGTTGGCCAAGGCAAAGACCACCCTCGCCTATACAGTAATGGCTTAAATGCAAATCAACTTCACTGGGTTGACCGCGAAGGCCCTAAAGGAACTACGCGCTGTACGGTTAAAACCCGTTATCGCCAAGAAGATATCAGTTGTACATTACTCGTTGGTGAAGATGGTATGGCACGCGTGTTATTTGATGAGCCACAAAAAGCCGTGACTCCTGGTCAATCAGCCGTTTTCTATGCTGACGAAGTCTGCTTAGGCGGTGGGATTATTGATTCGGTGATCAAATAATGACAGAACACCAAGTCATGGCGTTAGCTGCCATGTGTCAAGTTGCTAAACAAGTACAAAAAGTTGCGCAATATGGCCAAGGTAGCGACCACGAATTAGAAAAGTTATTAAACTGTATAATTGAAACATCACCAAATAGCCCTGAAGATGTGTATCAGGGTAAACATAATTTACGTGAAGGCTATCGCATTTTGATTGCACAGCTTTCTGCCGGCGCAGACAAAGACGTCGAAATCGTGAAATATGTGGGTGGTTTAATGCAATTAGAACGTGCATTAAGTTCAAAACAAAACAGCTTAAATGAATTAGGTCGTCGCATTGATGATGTTAAACGTCGCCTCGACCATTTTGCTATCACAGATGATACTGTTGTAGCAGCGCTTGCTGATATTTACTCATCGGTGCTAAGCCCCCTTGGGCATCGTATTCAAGTTTACGGCAAGCCAGAGTTATTAAAACAGCAGCTCACGCAAAACAAAATTCGTGCCCTATTATTGGCCGGAATTCGTAGTGCCGTGTTATGGCGACAAATGGGCGGTAAGCGCCGTCATTTTTTCTTTGCAAAAAGAAAAATCCTCGCTATTGCTAAACAATCAATTTAATTATCGTTCAAACTAGACAATTTAGGAGTCATTATGGAGCTTTCAGCGTTAACCGCTATCTCTCCGGTAGATGGTCGCTATGGCAGCAAGACCACGGAACTACGCAGCATTTTCAGCGAATTTGGTTTAATCAAATACCGTGTAACTGTTGAAGTTCGTTGGTTACAAGCTTTGTCTGCAGCAAGCGCAATCACAGAAGTACCGGCATTTAGCGACGAGGCTAATGCTTTACTTAATGCCATTGTTGATAACTTTAGCGAAGCGGATGCTGCACGCGTTAAAGAGATCGAGCGCACAACTAACCATGACGTAAAAGCAGTTGAATACCTACTTAAAGAGAAAGTAGCTGACAACGCAGAGCTAAACGCAGTTAACGAATTCATTCACTTTGCCTGTACTTCAGAAGACATCAATAACCTGTCTCACGGTTTAATGCTTACAGAAGCGCGTGATAAAGTATTACTTCCATACTGTGACCAACTTCTAAATGCATTGAAAGAAAAAGCAGTTGAATACAAGTCAGTTGCGATGATGACGCGTACCCACGGTCAACCTGCTACGCCATCTACAATGGGTAAAGAGTTTGCAAACGTATACATGCGCTTAAAGCGTCAACGTGACCAAATTGCCAAGGTAGAAATGTTAGGTAAAATCAACGGTGCTGTAGGTAACTACAACGCTCACCTTAGTGCTTACCCAGATTACGATTGGCACAGCCACGCTGAGCAATTTGTAACAAGCCTAGGTTTAACATTTAACCCATTCACAACACAAATCGAGCCGCATGATTACATTGCAGAGTTATTCGATGCAGTTGCACGTTTCAACACTGTATTACTTGATTTTGACCGTGACGTTTGGGGCTACATTGCACTAAACCACTTTAAACAAAAAACAATCGCAGGTGAGATTGGTTCATCTACTATGCCTCACAAAGTAAACCCGATTGATTTTGAAAACTCTGAAGGTAACTTAGGTATTGCTAACGCTATCTTTACTCACCTTGCGCAAAAACTACCTGTTTCTCGCTGGCAACGTGACTTAACTGACTCAACAGTGTTACGTAACCTAGGTGTTGGTATGGGCTACACTTTGATCGCTTACCAAGCGACATTAAAAGGTGTAAGCAAACTTGAAGTAAACGAAGCGCGTTTACTAGAAGAGCTAGACCAAAACTGGGAATTACTAGCAGAGCCAATTCAAACGGTAATGCGTAAATATGGTATCGAAAAGCCATACGAAAAACTTAAAGACCTTACGCGTGGTAAGCGCGTAAACCAAGAAATCATGGCTGATTTCATCGATGGTCTTGAGTTACCTGAAGAAGCAAAAGTAGAAATGAAAAAATTAACACCGGCTAATTACATTGGTCGTGCTGTTGAGTTCATCGACAACTTAGCTTAAATTCAAATTAAGACTTAAAAAAGCGAAAGGCCTTCCTTTCGCTTTTTTTATATCAATTCGCTTAGGTCATGTTATGTATCAATTAACCATCAATTCATTAACCCAAGAGCAATTTTTAGCTGAGTATTGGCAAAAAAAACCACTACTTATTAAGCAAGGCTTTAAAGATTTTGCTGATCCTATTGAGCCCGAAGAACTTGCTGGGCTTGCCATGGAAGAAAGCATTGAATCACGTATTGTGACCAATCACTCAGATGATTGGCAAGCATACCATGGTCCATTTGAAGACTTTAGCTTGCTAACTGAGAAGCACGCTACGTTACTCGTACAAGCGGTTGACCATTGGCATAACGATGCAGCGCAACTACTGGAACCATTTCGCTTTATTCCAAACTGGCGTATCGATGACTTGATGATCAGCTACTCTACGCCGGGTGGTGGCGTGGGTCCGCATTTAGATCAATACGATGTGTTTATTATTCAGGGCGAAGGTAAACGCCATTGGCGCGTTGGTTTACCTGATGCGAACTTAAAACAATTTGCGCAAAATAAAAGCTTATTACAAGTTGAGCAATTTCCTGCCGTGATCGATTGTGTGTTAGAACCGGGTGATATTCTTTATATTCCACCAGGCTGCCCGCACGAGGGTTACGCTGTTGAAAATGCACTTAATTATTCTGTAGGTTTTAGAGCACCAAACCAACGCGACTTGTTATCCCAATTTGCAGATCACCTGATTGATACTGAGCTTGGTAATCAACGATATGGTGATCCAGAGCTAAAATTACGTGCCTCAAAAGGTGAACTAAGCCAAACTGAAGCCGAAAAAGTGAAGCAATTAATGATTGCTGCAATCAATGATGACTCAGTATTTAAGACATGGCTTGGCAATAGTATGAGCCAGCCAAAACATGAAATGGACCTAGCACCACTAGAAGAACCATACACGCTTGATGATGTAAAAGCACTGTTAGATGATGATATGCTCATTTTTGAACGCTTAGGCGGCACACGTGCAATTTATCAAATCATCGATGATAAAGTACTTTTTAGTGTTAATGGGGTCAATTATATGCATGATCTAGAAGATCTTTCTCTAATAAAAAGATTAACAGACCAAACATCACTGACCGCTAGCGATATAAATAGTTCAAAAAATAACCACATTTTCCTAAAAACTTTTACTACACTATTAAATGAGGGTATTTGGTTTTGTTAGGAGCGTGTTTATATGGGCTACATGATAGATGAAGTTGAATGGAGTATCGACAAGGAACTATTGCAACAAATCCGAGAGAGGGTATTTGTTTGCGAATTACATATTCCAAAACACGTCGAATTTGACCATTTAGATAAAACGGCTCATCACGTACTTGTTACTGATGAAAGTAATAAATGTCCAGTTGCGACTGGGCGCTTGTGTAATGATGGCTTAATTGGTCGGATTGCTGTATTACCTGAACACCGTAACCGATCAGTTTACAAATCATTATTGAATTACTTAGTAGGTTTAGCTGAAAAACAAGGCTGTGATTGCGTTAGTATCAATTGCATATTAAATGAAGTTGATCGATTTAAACGAAATGGGTTTTCGGCTGATGGCTTAGTATTTATGGAGGCAGGAATTCCAAGACAACGAATGCTCTGCCCTATCAAGCAATTTGATACGCGGCCATTCACTTTGGTGCACTAGATGGTTTAAAAAGCTGAATATAATTATTCAGCTTTTTTATTTAAAGTTAAGCTGGCTCATTTTGCCACATATCATCTTTTTCGAATAACTCATATAAACCATGAGCGCGGTTAATGAGTAAATTAGCAAAATCTACTTTGGTCTTATCTACAGCGCCTGACTGCATTAGTTGATCAGCCTTTAGTTGCCATTGCATTGAGAAATATCTAAGTACTTCACGGGCATTGGTTGCTGCACTCGCTTCTGCGTGATCGGTTGGTAAACGCCCTGTGATAACCCAATAGCTTTTACCACTTTGTGCTTTAAACTTCCAAATAGCCACTAATGGCGCAATGAAACGGCTTTCTTTCTCAACAACTGTTTGCGGGATAACGCCTTTTTCAGCTAAATGCTTTTGTGCATTCTGGAAACATTCTCTTTGCCACATAACACTTTGTTTTTGCGCTTCGGCTTGTTCTTCTGGTGTTAATGGTCTTGCTTGTTTTTGTTCCATGGTGGTTACTCTTTTACAACATTTCTGACACTTTAAGGTTTAAAATGGCGCTGTGCAAGTGTTTACGGGCAATCAAATGGCATTTTAATTTACTTGCCTACTATTCAGTCAACTCAGAAAGAAGAGTTAGGCTCTGTTAAAAATTGCAGCTCTTCAGGTGTTGATTCACGACCTAAAATTGCGTTGCGGTGTGGATAGCGACCAAACCTATCAATAATAACTTTGTGCTTTAGTTCAAATTCATAATTACTCATGCCTTTAAACAATTGCTCAGCCTGCTGATGAATAACTTTGGATTCACTATGCATAAACGGCATATAAATAAACGCAGCTTGAGAGCTAGGTAACTTTTTATCAAAGCCAAGTTCAATTGCTCTTTGCGCTAAGGTTAATGCTTGTGGATCTTGGCTAAAAGCCTGTGCAGTATTTCGATAAATATTGCGTGAAAACTGATCTAACACGATAATTTCAGCTAAAGAGCCTAGGGCATCCACTCGCCAGTAAGCATGCTCGCCAGCGATAACTTGCAATAGACATTCTGAAAACTTAACCGTAATTAATGCATCAGTGTCATCAGATTGCTTATACCAAGCATCTGAGCCTAATTCATTAAACCAAAAATCGATAATCCTTTGCTTATCCATAAACATTCCTTAATTACCGAGTACTTTTGCTGGGTCTACTCGGGTTGCTTGCCACGCAGGGTATAATGTTGCCAAAATAGCGAGGACAAAGGTAACAATCACCGTTATAACGATATCTTGCCAAACGAGTTTACTAGGTAAAAACTCAATGAAATAAACACCTTGTAATGGATTATCACCTAACAAATGACTGATCCACGAGAATAATTCACTGATATTTAATGCAAGCATAACACCTATAATCGTTCCAAGTATTACGCCAATAAGTGCTTGCGTAAATCCTTGCATAACAAAGGTCGCTAAAATCGTACTGTCTTGTGCTCCCATGGTTTTCAAAATCGCAATATTTGCCTGTTTTTCGCGTACTTCCATAACAAGTGATGAAACAATATTAAAACTAGCTACGGCAATCATTAGAAACACCACGATATACACAATAGTTCGAACCATTTGAATATCTTGATATAAGCTGCCTTGCGTTCTGAACCAACTAGAGACATAGACATAATCTGGGATAACTTGCCCCACCCGCATAGAGGTTTGATGAGCAGCAAACACATCAGCTACTTGTAACCGTAAACCGGTTACTTGGTTTTCATCGAAACTCAGTACACTTTGCGCTTTGTCGAGGCGAATAAAAGCCGCAGTTTCATCTATCGGGCCGCCCATTTTAATAATACCCGCAAGATTCAAACTCACCCGCTTTGGAGCAAGTAAAGTGTTACTTTGCTGGTTTATCTGTGGGATTAATAAGGTAACTGGATCGCCAATTTTAAGACCTAACCGATTGACTATTTGTTGTCCTAAAAGTACATCTTCTTGTTGTAACTGACTAACTAAGCGCCCTTCTGTAAATTGATTTAACGCCGATACTTGGTTTTCAAACTCTGGGCTAACGCCACGCACTTCAACCGCTTTTAACTCACTTTTAAACTGCGCCATCCCGTTGACACTAATAAAAGGTGCTGCACCTGTTACACCGGCTTGAGAGCGCAATAAAGCAACTTTTGACTGCCAATTATTGATTGGTTTATTAGGAGCAACGTATTCAACCTGCGGTACAACCGATAAAAGCCGATGCACTAGTTGTTGCTCAAAGCCATTAATCACTGATAGAGCAACAATTAATACGGCGACTCCCAAAAGTATGCCGATTGTCGATGCTTTAGCAATAAAGCTTACAAAGCCATTTTGCCCCTCTTTTTGGCCACTGTGAGCGCGAAATCGTTTTGAAATAAAGGCACTAAGCAACATGCTGAGACTCTTTAATTGCAAGCTTACCATCATCTAAATAGGCAATTTTGCCTAGTTTATCTGCAAGCTCTAAATCATGGGTTACCACAACAAAACTAGTTTTTAAGCTGGTATTTAACTCTTTAATCAAGTCATAAATCTTAATTGCGTTTTGTTTATCTAAGTTACCCGTTGGTTCATCGGCTAGCACCAATGCAGGCTCTGTTACCAATGCACGTGCTATCGCAACCCGCTGCCTCTCACCACCTGACAACGCCGATGGTTTATGTTTGCAACGATGAGATAACCCTACTTTATCAAGCATGTTGAGGGCTTTTTCGTTTGCCGCTTTTGCGCTTAAACCTTTAATTAAAAGTGGCATAGCAACATTTTCAATGGCAGTAAATTCCATTAATAAATGATGGAATTGGTAAATGAAGCCCAAATTTTCGTTGCGGAAACTCGCTTGTTGTTTTCGGTTTAATTTAGCAACCTGTTGACCTTTGATTTCAACGGTTCCATCTGTCGCATTATCTAAGGTGCCTAATATATGTAATAAAGTACTTTTACCAGAACCAGAACTACCTACAACGGCTAACATTTCGCCCTGATTGAGCGTTAAATCAACCCCTTTTAAGACTGCAACCTGATTATCGCCATCTTGATACACTTTATTAAGCTGCTGACAATTAATCACTAAATCACTCATAACGTAATACCTCTGCTGGATTCACTTTTGCAGCTTTTCGGGCAGGATACAAAGTAGCTAAAAAGCTCATAGCAATACTCCCTGCGGCAATTAGGCTCAAACTCATAACATCAAATTTAACGGGTAAACTCACACCCGCTAATAAATTAATGCCTAACATATTCAATAACTCATTTATATTGCTACTTAATAGCACGCCAAGTAACGCACCAATGCTGGTGCCAATAACACCATTGTATAAACCCTGGATCATAAATACATGCTGAACTTGCAAAGGAGTTAAACCCAGAGTTTGTAAGATAGCCACTTCACTTTGTTTTTCACTTACCATCATGGTTAATGCAGAAACTATATTAAACACCGCAACAAGCACAATTAAACCAAGTAACATAGACATAATGCGCTTTTCCATCGCCACAGCGGCAAATAACGTCCCTTGACTAGCTCGCCAATCAGTTACTGTGTAATCATTTAAAATTGCTGTTTGAGATTGCAATACTTGCTCTACGGAAAAAGGTTCGTACAAAGAGATACTCAAGTTGGGTGCTGCTGATTTTGCCAGCTTTAAAACTCGGCCTAACGAATAACCACTGGTAAATGCCAATGACATATCAATTTCAGATTGTGTTTCATACAGTGCCGCAACGGTAAACAAACGTTGGCTAGGTACTCGACCAAGGGGTGTATAAGAACTGGCATTTGGCATGATCACCCGTACTTTATCCCCAAGCGAAATACCCAATTTACGGCTTAAATAGCGGCTAATCGCAATGTGATAGTTACTGTCCATTACTTGTGACCAATTGCCAGCAACAATTTTATCTTTTACGTTATACAGGGAGCTTCCTTCGTCATAGAGCCCTTGCAATAACACGCCGTGTAAATCTTGGTTGGTTTGCAAAATGGCTTCGCCATGGCGATAAAGGTTAACTTGTTTAATATCTTTAGAGTTTGCTAGTTGCTGCTGTAACTGCAACATGGTTTCTTTCGAATTATCTTCAGCTGATACTTCGATATGGGGAATTAAACCGAGCATGTTAGTTTTAAGGTTATTCTCAAAACCATTCATAACCGAACTAACTGTAAACAAGGCCATTAAGCCAATAGCAATGCCCGCAATAGAAAAAAAAGAGATGAATGAGATAAAGGCATTACCCTTTGAAGAGCGACTATATCTCAGCCCTATAAAAAGGCTAACAGGTTGAAACATAATAAGTTATGAATATTCCAAGGGCTAAATATGCGCTCATGTTAGCATAGATTTAGCCAGCATGGGATGCGCGAAATTGTAAAAAATAATTATAAATCTGATACTTGAACAGTAGCGACCAAATGGTCAAGTAATGCTTTTACATTGGTTGCTATAAATTGCCTAGGTGGGTACACCCCCCATACACCTTCAGGTGCAGGTGCAACATTCGAAAGTACAGCGGTCAACTTGCCATTGGCTAGGTGCTCATTGACATAATAATCCGGTAATTGCACGATGCCTAACCCTTTAATAGCTGCATCCACCAATGCCCAACCACTATTACATGCTAAACGCCCAGCCACTTTTATATGCTTATCTTGGCCCTGCTCTTTTACCCGCCAGTAGCTGTTATTACCGATGAGGCAATGGTGCTGACTTAATTCACTGACACTGTGCGGTTGACCATAATTATTTATGTATTCAGGACTACAACATATAACCAGCCTGCGCTGACTAATGCGCCTAGCTTTTAAAGATGAATCCTTTAGATGACCAAGCCGAATAGCTAAGTCATACCCTTCTTCTAATAGATTGACTTGCTCATTACTTAAATGACTGATTACTTCAATATCTGGGTGCTTTTGCATAAATGTATGCACCGCAGGCATTATGTAGCTTTCACCATACATGACAGGGGCTGTCAGCTTGATGCTGCCTTTAGGTGTCAGTTGCTGCTCGGCAAGCAGTGCCGTGGCATCATCCATAGCATGCTGTAACTGTTTTGTTCGATGCGCAAACACTTGCCCCTCTTGCGTTAGCACTACTTTACGGGTCGTTCGGGTTAGCAATTGTGTGTTTAATCGTTCTTCTAATTGACTCACATAACGGCTTACATGCGCCACTGACATACCCAGCAGTTTACTTGCTTTTGTAAAACTACCGGTTTCGGCTACCGCTAAAAATTCATCAATTCCGTGCCAACGATTCATTATTACCATACTGTAAAAGTGTTTTAATAAAACTAAGATTATCATTCATTGAGAAATAAATAAAATAGACTAAGTTTATTACTTACTTCCAACAACTATAAGGGAACGTTATGACTGATTTTATTAAATCAAAAGCGGCTATCGCTTGGGGTCCAAATCAACCACTCTCAATTGAAGAAGTGGATGTAATGATGCCTAAAAAAGGCGAAGTACTGGTAAAGATTGTTGCAACAGGTGTTTGTCATACCGATGCATTCACTTTGTCTGGTGAAGACCCTGAAGGTATTTTCCCAGCAATCCTAGGCCATGAAGGCGGCGGTATTGTTGAAGCTGTTGGTGAAGGCGTAACGCACGTTGAAGTAGGCGATCATGTTATTCCTCTTTACACTGCTGAATGTGGCGAGTGTAAGATGTGTAAGTCTGGCAAAACAAACTTATGCTCTGCGGTACGTGAAACGCAAGGTAAAGGTTTAATGCCAGATGGCACAACGCGCTTCTATAAAGATGGTCAACCAATTTATCACTACATGGGTTGCTCTACTTTCTCTGAATACACTGTATTACCTGAGATTTCACTTGCTAAAGTGAGCAAAGAAGCACCTCTTGAAGAAATTTGTTTACTTGGTTGTGGTGTAACAACCGGCATGGGTGCTGTGACTAAAACAGCAAAAGTTCAAAAAGGCGATACTGTCGCTATTTTTGGTCTAGGTGGTATTGGTTTATCTGCCATCATTGGTGCAACTATGGCTGGCGCAAGCCGTATTATTGGTGTTGATATCAATACCAGCAAGTTCGAACTAGCAACTAAATTAGGCGCAACTGATTTAATTAATCCAAATGACTACGACAAACCAATCCAAGAAGTCATTGTTGAAATGACTGACGGCGGTGTTGATTTCTCATTTGAATGTATCGGCAACGTTAATGTTATGCGCTCTGCCCTTGAGTGTTGTCACAAAGGTTGGGGCGAATCAGTAATTATCGGTGTTGCAGGCGCAGGTCAAGAGATCTCTACCCGTCCATTCCAACTAGTAACAGGCCGTGTATGGCGTGGTAGCGCATTTGGTGGCGTTAAAGGTCGCTCTGAGCTACCAGAGATTGTTGAGCGCTATATGAATGGTGAGTTTGCGTTAAATGATTTCATCACACACACCATGAAACTGGAAGATATCAATGAAGCTTTCGACTTAATGCACGAAGGTAAGAGTATTCGCTCAGTTATTCATTATTAATCTTTTAATTTTGCGCTAGGTTACTACCTAGCGCTTTTGTTTCAAGGATGTGGTTATGCTAGAAAACATAAGCTCAACAAAAGTCAGCGGTGGCTGGCATAAACAATATACCCACCAAGCTAATAGTACACATTGTGCCATGCGCTTTGCGATATTTTTACCGCCTGGTGCCAGCGAAACGAATAAAGTACCTGTAATGTATTGGTTATCAGGTTTAACCTGCACTGATGAAAACTTTATGCAAAAAGCGGGAGCTTTTAAAAAAGCGGCTGAACTAGGTATTGCTATCGTCGCCCCAGATACTAGCCCGCGCGGTGATAATGTTCCTGACGACGAAAACTACGATTTTGGTCAAGGTGCAGGCTTTTATGTTAATGCAACCCAAGCACCTTATAATGTGCATTACAACATGTACGATTATGTTGTTGCTGAGTTACCAGCACTGATTGAGGCGCACTTCCCTGTTACTAACAAAAAAGCCATTGCCGGACACTCTATGGGTGGTCATGGCGCGCTAATGATTGCACTTAAAAACCCTAAGCAGTACGTTAGCGCCAGTGCTTTTAGCCCGATTGTGAACCCGATGAATTGCCCTTGGGGTGAAAAGGCGTTTAGCAATTACCTTGGCAGTGATAAAGCAAATTGGCTCGAATACGATAGCTGTGAATTAATGAAAAAAGCAATTGCTGACGATTATTTACCGATGCGTATTGATCAAGGTGAAGCCGATAACTTCTTAACTGAGCAGCTCAAAACCGAGAACTTATTTGCTGTCGTGAACGAAAAAGATTACCCAGCTGAAATTAACATGCACGCTGGTTATGATCATAGTTACTTCTTTATCAGCAGCTTTATTGATGAACACCTAATGTTTCATCAAAAGTATTTGTAATGTGTAATGACTAGTGTGAGGGCTTTATTTCCTCACACTCTTTGATACTTTGACTGATTTGCCTGCAAACCAGTTGCGGTTCTTTGTCTTTCGGTTTTAATAAGCCAATCACAGCACTGTCAATTTCAAAACCTAGCTTTGCGAATGAGAAACCCTCGGGATCTTTTATTGTAGTCTTAGCATGATTTGCATTTGTATTTCCAAGCTTAGTTGATGGTGAGCTTTTTGCAGAACCATCAATAAAGGCTCCCGCCAAGGTACACCCCGTTAATTGATAAATTAGTGAGTAGATAACAAGTTTTGAGAAGTTAATCTTCATTGTTAAAGCTATCCATCATTGTAGGTCTTTTTTCGGTTTAGCTTTAACCACAACACATTCTTTTATGACATGGTTTATTTGACAACAATTAAGCATGGGTCTTCCAATATACTTAAGCTTATTTTATGAGCATAATAGCAAACGCTTAATTTTACTGTAAGAAAATGTATTGATACCAACTCGCTTAATTAAGTGATCTACTTTGAGGTAATTGTTCTTGGGTTGGTATTAATCACAAATATCGCGAATAAACTCTTTTAAAAAACCGACCAGCTGTAATAAAAATATTAGTAAGAAAGGTAAAGCCCCTAAAATTGCAATGCTACGATTTAAGGGCTCATCTTGTAACAGTAATAATGAAAAGCTGCATATAAATAAAGCAAAACACCATGCGTAGAGGGTCACACGATTATTTTTAGCTCCAACAAGCTCTCTTATCACTAAAATTGCAGAGTCAGCTGAGGTTGCCACAAATACCAATAGTAATAACAAACTCGACCAAATAAACACGGTCCCTTGCCAACCTAATTGATGAAAAAATACAAATAAACCTTGGCTGTAATCTTGTCTAATTGCAGCTAAAATGCCTGCTTGATTTAGTCTATCCCATTCAATCGCTGCGCCTGAAAAAGTCGCAAACCAGATAATTGTGACTAAAGTTGGAATGCACACAACCGCCATAATAAATTGCCAAACCTTACGCCCCTGACTAATTTTGGCTAGGAACACGCCGACGAATGGTCCCCATGCTAACCACCAAAAGTAGTAGTTATATGTCCAATGATTGGCCCAATCTGGTGTTTTTAATTGGCTATCAAATTGCCAAGTGCCGGTCGCAAGTAACTGTAAATAGTAGCCGGTTCCATCTAATGCAATTTTAATAATAGGCGCAACCGGCACCACTATTAGCAACCAAACGAGCAAACTAAATGCCAAAAGCACATTAAATATGCTCAGTGATTGCACACCGCGACGTAAACCAAACTTAACCGACAGAGAATAAATAACTGCTAACAAACAAACGATTAAAGACCCAACTAATAATGTTGAAGTAACACCCAACTCGATCTCAACACCTTTACTGATCAGTAAAGTTGAATTTGCTATGGTCCCCACTACACCAAAAAATATCGAGAGCACCGCAGTTAATTTTACAATAAACGAGACTGTATATTTTGCAGACCTATCAAACCGGTTGCCAAGTGCCGTTAAAACAGGAGCACATATATCTCCTGACTTACCACTGTACTGTGTTAACCCGCCAAGAACTAATGCAAAGACTGCATAAAGAGCCCAAGCATGAGCTCCCCAATTGACCAAGGTTAAAGCCAAGCTACTTGCTAGTCTGTCTGGGTATAAGCTTTGTTTAAGTGGTGGGTCAAGGGAGTGTAATGCAGGCTCTGCTACACCCCAAAAAACCAACCCTGAGCCCATTCCAGCAGCAAACAGCATAGCAAACCAACCAAAGTTTGAGTACTCGACAACAGCATGTTCGCCACCAACTTTGCGGCTTCCTAATGGACTTACGGCTAATATTATGATGGCAAACAATAAAAAATTGATCATCAAGAAAAAGCTACTACCTATCCACTTTAAAACCATTTGTACAAACGGTTGTACTTGCTCAGTGATAATGTCCGGCAATATAACAGCAATGAGAGCACCAAACATACACAGTGCAAGCGCGGTCTTTTCAAGAGGTGAGGTGGAATGTTTCAAAGTGAAGCCTATTTATTCAGCGTGATTAGCATACTGTTAGCATGGCTGAAATTCAAACAGCCAAAAGACTGAAAAAATGACATAGCAATGCGTAAAAAGCGCAAATTATACCAAGCCTTACTTTTTAAAACCCGGCTACATGTCCCTAGTTTCCTCATTTTATTAAATTTGTTGATCGGGTATTGAAATTGCAGCTCAGTCAAAATTAACATCGCAAGGAGCTAAGTATGAACTTTAATTTTGATTGGTATGAAATTCTCGATAATTTAATTCACTTAGGGATTGCCTATTTACTTGCCTTGCCCATGGCATTTGACCGTGAAAAAACCAGTAATGGCGCTGGTCTTCGAACTTTTCCGTTAGTAGCCGTTGCATCTTGTGGTTATGCATTAGTAGGCATGTCTGTATTAACAAGCTCAGAGGCAGAATCAAAAGTACTAGAAGGAATTATCACAGGTATTGGCTTTATCGGTGGCGGTGCCATTTTGAAGAACAAAAATTCAACTTATGGAACAGCCACAGCAGCCAGTATTTGGAATATGGGACTTATTGGCATAGCTGTGGCATTCAGTCGCTACGAAATTGCCTTTTTAATGGCATTAATTAATTTCGTAACGCTAAGGTATGTTAAACGCTTAAAGTAAACAGCTAACTAGCATCGTATTTAGAGTTAACAATGGCATACCCGGTTTGTTTAACTTTAATTTCAGCTGGGTTTGCAGATTTAACTAATAAACCGCAGCGTCTGCTTTGCTCATCAATGACATAGTTAACAAACTCTCTGGCTTCAAGATCAATGACTTGATCAGCACAACGGATCTGTAATTTAGATACATCACTTGCGCCCTCTATCTTGATAGAACCGCGAGACAAAGATAAATAAGACAGCTTATCTTTTGAAACATTAATTTGTGAATTGATTTGCGGTGTGCGGGCTAACAAGTCATCAATTTGCTTAATTGTAGCAAGCTTGTTTTCTTCTGAGAATTCTTTACCTTCGATATTATCAAGTGCATAAATAGCATTGTAAGCGAGGTTAAAATCGCCCTTAAAGCTATACCACTGAAGAGCACTTTTAGCGACTAAATACTGAATATCTGTTGGTAATTTTGCTCGCAATAAATAGGCTATCGACAATTGCTCATCAAAGCCAAACCATTGCTGTTGGTAGTAATAAAATTGACTTTTTAACCAAGCAAATAACGCCTGCTCAGAGGTGTTTTTGGTATGATCTTTATATAACTTAGCCAATGCCTGCTCAGCTTTTTTAAACTCTTTGGCTTGCAGCATTTTATTAATTTCATCGTATTCATTAATAAAACCACGGCTCGCTTTATCATTTGAGTAACCGTTAAAATATTTCCCTACTTCAAATGAAAATAGATACCCACCTTCAACTGTTTTACCCTCTTTAGTGGCTGGTGCAAACTCTAAATTAGTTAAATATTTCTCTGCGTTTTCTTCACTACCACGGGTATCGGAGGCCATGATCACTTCAATGTCTTTCGCTTTACCTTGTGTGTCAACTACATACGACATTAACGCCCACCCTTCTAATCGAGAGCCATTGTAGCTACCAGCAAAACGCGGATTTTGATTTTTGACGATATAGGCCGATGTAGCAGCTTGTACGTCAATACCTAAGTCATTAACGTCTCGTGCTAAAGTATGTGTTGGTAATCCGATTAGTGAACAAAGTACAGCAAATTTAGTAAGTTTGATCATGAGTAATTGCTCCAATTCCCTTATATAGGAACATTTATAGCACTAAAAAAGGCGCTTTAAAAGCGCCTTGCTGTCAAGAATGTGCTTAAACATGTCTTGATCTTAAAACATATCCTGGTATGGGTTTGATTTTGTTAACAAAATCTTCTTATCAAAACCAGGGATTGTCATTGAATCTTCACAAATTTCAATGTCATTTTCGTCAATTAGTCCATCACCAAAACGATATATAAGCTCATAATGACCTAAATCAGCCTGTTTTTGGTAGTCAGCTTGGGCTTGTGCAACTTGAGTATGACGGTCTTGATATTGCGCCATAACCGCATCACCATGACGCTTTGCTAGCATTTTTAATGTGATTGTTGGTGAAAGTACTGTTGCCGTTGCGTTATTACCACCAAATCCTTTAGAGTTAATAAATGCAATGTCCATTGCATCGCATTGGTAATGTTGAGTACGAATATCTAAATGCTCGCTATAAACGTCATCCGCCACTTTATCGATTGTCGTGATACCCGGCATAATATTATGACTGAACACACCTAACGCCATAGCTAACTGATCTCCACTAGCTGGCGCTATAGTATGACCCACATACGCCTTAGGTGCTGCAACCTTCCAATTATCAATCGCAAATGTCTGTGCTACTTTATGATAAATTAATGATTCTGTTACGCGATTTTGTGGCGTGCTCGAGCCATGTGCCAAAATAAAGCTTCTTTTTTGTACCGCTTCTTGACCAACAATACTGCTCGCCAATGCAACAGATTTAGCCATTGTAATATAGTTACCAGGACCCGGCGCTGTAATTGACTTTTTAATACCATCTGCATTGACAAACACATCAGCAACGCTGCCTAACACATCAGCACCTAACTCTAATGCCAGTGCATCATCCATTAAGATAGCAACCTGTGCACCTTCACCAATAGTAAAGCCACAGTTTTCACCGAATGGACGACTTGTGCGGCGATGATCAACCACATCAGTATTATCAAGACGCTTTAAACCTTCTTCATTTGCAAGTGCGCTCATATTACCAAAACCTTCAACGATCTCTGGCGTAATAGCACACTCAACAGACGCTACGATAGCAACTCGTGTACGACCCGCTTGAATATCGTTTACTGCGGCACGCAGGTTATATAAAAACGTGGCGCACGCGCCTGATGTGGTAAAAGTTGTACCCACATTACCTGTTACATAGGCATTGATAAAGTCAGTCGACATGGTGTTTAAGCCAAGTGCAAGCTGTTTAGTGCTTACGCGATCGCCCTGTTGACGCGCACGTATCAATCCACCAAACCCCTCATCATCAACTTGACCTGCCACAGAGGCTGAGTATGTACCAATTTGATCAGGCTCAACACTGTTCATTACCTGCTGCCACGGCAGACCTGTTGATCGAATAGCATCGGTTGCGGCAAAGATAGTTGCTTGTAAGCCTCTTGGTTGATATCGGCTGTTATACATAGCTGAAGGTTCAAAACCTGTCGGTAATTGACCTGCCGCTTTAATTGGGTTGTCACGCGTACTGTCATGTTTGATAGCAAGATCAGCACTAATAGTGACTTTCACTTTTTTATCACTAAGGTCTTCGACCTGCCAACTTGCTGGCACTGGAGATGGTAAATCACGGCGGCGCGTTTCAAAAACAATCTGTTGTTCATCAGACGCTGTTAACGTCATTTTTTGCTGCCATGGCGTTGCATCTACATCGAAGTGATTTTTTTCAATTTTACGAATAAGTGTGCCAGCTAAAATTTGCTCGCCAAATTGTGTTTCAATATCTGCTTCATTGACGGTATTACCATTTGCATCTTTTAAAACAGCGTCTGTCAATGTAACTAAATTCATTAAAGTCGCTAAGCCTAAAAATGTCTCCTGACGGGCTTTTGCGTCCAAGCTGTCTAACACGATACGACGATAACCTTGATGAAAAGACGTGCGGCCAGCGGCATTAATACCGCCCATACCAACAATAACGGGTAATGCTGTCATAATTTACCTTGAGAAAACGTGTTACGATAATTCGCTTAAGTTTAAATGGATTACCAACGCTTCTTTATGCTTAAATAGCCAAATATTATGCATGAAATGCCAAAAACAACTGGTCGGAGCAATTAAAGTGACAAAACTTCAACAAACTAAAGCCACCGAAATCAGTATCTTGGTTTATCCCCATTTATTAATTACCAGCCTCACGCTACCAATTGAGATGTTGAGAGCTGGCGAAGCGTTTGCCAAAAGCCATCATCAGTCTCAACAGTTTTGCCCTCTAAATATCAACTTAGTAGCCAGTAACTTGGCGCCTATACCCAACAGAACGGGGCTGGCAATCATACCTGACTGTGAAACAGTCACCGCCCCTTCAAGTGATTTAATAATTGTACCTGGCATCTGGCGTAATCCGCGTCCTGTCGTCAATAAACAAAAAAAATTAGTGCAATGGTTAAAGGATTCATGGCAGCAAGGAAGTCATATTATTGGTGTAGGCACAGGTAATTGTTTAGTTGCAGAAGCAGGATTACTGGATGGTCACCCTGCTACCACTCACTGGCATTACGCAGAGCAATTTAAACGTGACTACCCTAAAGTCCAGCTCAAGCCTGACTTTTTCATCACGCAATCTGAGCGCATGTACACGGTTGCAAGTTTAAATGCGCTTGCCGATGTTATTGTGCATATTATTAGTCAATATTACGGCCGAGAAGCTGCACAACATGTTGAGCGTAATTTTTCCCATGAAATCCGTAAGCCATATGAAGATCAACGTTATCTTGAGGGAGCTGTCGATAAGCATCCTGATGAACTCATTGCTCAAATACAATTTTGGTTGAAAAACAACCCAACATCAGAGTTGTCTTTGCAAGAGATTGCAGCACAATTCAACCTAAGCTATCGCACCTTTACTCGACGCTTTCGTCAAGCCACCAGCCAAACCCCCATTGAATACTGGCAACAACTTCGCGTGCAAACAGCAAAAGAATTACTCGCCTCTTCAAACTTATCGATTCAAGAAGTCGCACTTGAAGTCGGGTATAACGACCAAGGTCATTTAACACGGGTATTTAAGAAAGTACTATCACAAACTCCTAGTGAATACAGAACAGTTGTGCGACGTAAGTTATTCGGATAACGAGTAAGATAAACTCAGAAATTTTTGAAAATATCATTTAAGTCAAGCATTAATTTGCCGAAATTAAATTTGTAACTAAGCTTTCAGATAGCAGTAATTTTTTCTCTGAGTCGGAAATAATGTATCAACCTGATTATAATGAATTAGTACAAAGTTGGAATAAAACCCTTGAGGTTTTAGCGATGTTTGCAAAAGTGCCCGTTGCTTTAATTATGAAAGTTGAAGACAACGTTATCAGTGTTTTTTCAAAAAATGATCATCTCGAAAATCCCTATAACATCGGTGATTGTGAAAGCTTAGATGGCTCTGGCCTATATTGCGAGCATGTCATAAAAACGCAAAAGCTATTATCAATATCTAACGCACTGATTGATGAAAATTGGAAAGATAACCCTGATATAAAGTTAAATATGATTTCTTACTTGGGGTTACCTATATCAGCCGGCGATGCGACCCCTTTTGGTACGATATGTATTTTAGATAATAAACCGCATAGTTACAGTGAACCTGTTATTAAATTACTTGAAACCATCAAGCATAGTTTTGAAGCCCAACTAAAATTACTTCATCAGCAAAAACAAGCATTTGAACAACTACAGTTCGAGGAGTTGGCTACTCTAATAAGAGGGATTGCCCATGAACTCAACACCCCACTCGGTAATTGCATAACCGCAGTTGATGTGGCTAATTTATCAATTACTAACACGCACCAAAGTCTTGAAAATAAAAGTTTAGGCCAAAAAGCTCTATATAAGGCTCTTGAAACAATGGCTAATACTAATGAGTTATTAACACGGAACCTCACCACCTGTGCCCATAAAATACGTATTTTACAAGACTTGCTATACACAAAAGCTCAATCATCAAAGTCTCCCTTTAGCCTCAAACAGTTAGCTGATACATTAACTAACCATTTAACACAACCACTTAAAGATACGAATGCCAAGCTTGAGGTTAGTTACTCGCCTTCCAAGTCAGAATGTGAAATTGAAATAGATTTACTAAAACAAGTGCTGTTCATTTTGCTACAAAACTCTATGGAGCACGCATTTTTAGGCGTTGAAAAACCACGAATCAAAATTGATATGCAAGATTACAATGGTATATTGAAAATTCATTACACTGACAATGGCATCGGAATCGAAGATGATCAGATCAACGCTATTTTTACACCTTTCTATAAAGGAAAAAACAACCATACAGGAATGGGGTTAGGTCTTAGTATTGCTAAAAAAATTGTAACGCAGCAACTACAAGGTAATATCTCAGTAATAGATAGCAACGAGGGAGTACACTTTTTATTAAGCCTGCCAAAATAGTGAGTAGTAAATTGCAGAAAATGACTATTTTCAAATGGTGCCTTTTAGCCCATATTTCTTTTTGCAGTTTAACTTTATTTGCAGAACCAAATTATCAAGAAGTAAAACAGTTAATTGACCTACATTTTATCCATAAAACTGATTATGCTAATAAAGCAGCTTATCTCGAATATGGTAACTTAAACCTAAAATCACTCATAAAATCACTTAATGAGCCACACTCTTACCTAAAAGTTAAAGGTTTAAATACAACTTTCTTTAGTGCAAAAAAACGCTGTGTTAATAACAGTAAAATTAAGCTGAATTTTCAAAAAGGTAAATTTTCTTATCTAAAGGTTTCCAGTATTGGTATAACAACCACGGAAGAAAAATCTCAATATGTTAGTAATTCAATCAATAAGATAAGATCTCAAGACAACGAGAACTCTCGATACTGGATTATTGATTTAAGAAAAAATAGCGGCGGCAATATGTGGCCTATGTTACAAGCACTTTCCCCTTTTTTCGACGCTACACAGACATTAGGTGAATTCCATTTGTCATCTGGAAGCATTACTAGATTTGGTTTTAAAGATGGAATAGCCCATGAAAGCTCGCTACAAAAAATCAATTTCCAACCAGATACCTATCATTTAAAACATCAGCCTATTGGGATTTATGTTTTGATTGATTCTAGTGTCGCAAGTTCTGCAGAAGCATTGGCAATTGGCCTATCATCGCTTGAAAATGTAACACTCGTTGGCGAGAAAACGTGTGGCTTAGCTACCGTCAATACTCCGTTTGAGCTCAGTGACGGAAGTATTCTTGTTTTAACAACAGGCGAGATGGCCAATATTCATGGTCAAACGTTTAAAAATGGCATCACACCGAGTATGAGTAGTCTAGAATTTATTAGGCTAATCAAAGATTTTGGAGAATAAAATTTTGCTAGCTTGTGGGCAGCCTCTGTCTTCATAACCCACTATTGCATAACTATTTTTAATCAGCATACTCAGCATTGCAGGAAAACGGTTCATCGACTTAACTTTAATAGCTCGGTAATTGTGCTCTTGAACCCATGTTTCTTGTGCGTTTAATAATGCCTGTGCAATGCCCTGCCCTCTGCACTTTGGCGCTACTGCGCCAAGCCAGCTATAGAAAGTATTTGAATCTAATGCATAACCGAGTTTGTAGGCCACAGGCTCATTATCGATAAAGGCTACTAAAATTAAATACTCAACATCTGCTATCCTTGCTTGTAATTTACCGAGCGTATTTCTACCATCAAACTCAGGGATTTGACTATCCACGAGCAGTAAATCTTGTAGATTAGCAGGCTTTATTGTGTAGCAAGGTTCCATGGATTATTCCACTCTAATTTCTTGTTTCACTTTTCTTTTCGATAATACAACTTTGAATAGCGTTTTACACGCACATGTACACCGCGACCTAAACTTTTAAATTTAGCTTCGAGTACATCAACGCCATACAAAATACCTACTACTAGCACAGATAGTTTTATTGCAGCTAGTAAGTTGTTGGTGGCAATCACAACACCAATAGAGGCTAGCACCCAGATAGTTGCTGCGGACGTTACTCCTACAACCGCGCCATCTTTTGCAAGCATTACTCCGGCACCTAAAAAGCCAATACCGGTGATAATTTGCCCCACTACACGTGAATGGTCTATCACATCGCCATGTAACATAAATGCAGTAGCCAGAAATAAATAGGTACCCAACACAATGAGTGCTGAGGTACGTATGCCAACAGGTTTGCCGCGTAATTGACGCTCCATACCAATAATTGCGCCGCAAAAAGCGGCGCTACCAATTGCTGACCAAGAATAAGGGGCAATATCAAATAAACTACTCAGTGTCACTGTACTTCCAAATCAAACTAACAATCAAAATTATAAATAAAAGGCCATCGCAGTGCTGAGTCGTGATGAACCAAAACTCGCCATTTTGCTAAAATCGGCTTTGGCTATTGGCACGTGCTGACAGTCAATCGCCAATTGCTTTTCGTTTTCACAGAATGGATCATGAACATACAAGCAGTGCTCATCAATATGGGTTACACACACCCAATGCGGTGATTTTTTTCCATCGAATCGATAGGTGCTGATCAATAACACCACAGCTTTACCCTCAGCAAGCCAAGTCTCAATAGCTGCCAAGGTTAACTCTTGATAGCGTACTGGCAACTTGGCAGCTATTGCTTCGGCCACAAATTGATTATGTACCGTATGCAAAATGGCTTTTTTCTTTTCGCTTCTTACCCCGTCAATAAACAAAGTATCGCGGGTATTTAAAACAACATCAGCTTTAAAACCTCGCTTCATTGCCGAAAGTGCTAACCCTAGAGGATGGCAACCGCCATGCCCTGATGTCATGAAAATAGTCGTCGCTTCACGCCATATATCCAACTCTTTCAGTTGGCTCATTGCGCTATCATTCAAGGATGACATTGCCATTAATAGTGCCGCAGGACCACAGGTAAACTCGGTTGTTTGCTGATACCAAGGCGTGTGTTTATCGGCATTAAATTCGATATTACGACGAATGTTTTTTTGCATTCGATGTGCATCACTGTGGTCATCATAATAATCACTGTAATGACCAAACACCTGATAACCCAGTTTTTCATATAAGCGAATTGCTGAATGGTTGTTTACCGCAACTTCTAAACGCATGTATAAACGGCCACGTTTAGCCGTTTCGTTTTCAAGCGCAAGCAGTATCTTTGAGGCAATGCCTTTGCCTTGCTGAGATTGCAAAACAGCCAGTGAATATAACCGAGCGAGGCGCGTCCCTTTGTGACACCACACTAAACCATAGCCAACCAGTTGGTTATCTACCTCTGCCACCATCAGTAAACCATGCGTTGCGCTGATCCAGCGTTTTAAGCTACGGCTACTTAACCTATCTTGACTAAAGCTTTGTTCTTCAATCGCTACAAGGGCCGCCAAATCCGTTGCCTGAGCAAAACGGATTTGGCAAACAGATGCGTTCATTAACCGCGGCCTCGTGCTTCTAGGCGTTGTTTAAACTCATCCATAATGATCATATAAAGCTCATCACCTAAATAAGCATCTTCGACTTTATGGTCGATACTCGGGTTGTCATTCACTTCTAACACGTATGCTTTACCTTGATGCTCTTTAACATCAACGCCATACAAACCTTTACCCACCGTTTTGCAGGCTTTTAATGCTGCATCAAGAACCACTTTAGGTAGTTCAAATGTTGGCAAGGTTTCAAAGCCACCAGAGAAGAAACGTTTTGCATCATGGTTGTAAATTTGCCAGTGATTACGCGCCATTAGATAACGACATGCATAAATTGCACGGCCATTTAACACCCCGACACGCCAATCATATTCGGTGTACATATACTCTTGCGCTAGCACAAGTGCACTGAACTCAAACAGCTCAGTTAACTTAGCTACTAACTCATCACGATTAGCAACTTTAAATACACCTTTAGAGAAAGAGCCTTCTGGCATTTTTAATACCAGTGGGTAGCTAAAGTTTGCTTCTAAACTTTCGATTGTCTCTTCGTTTGTATCAGCCACAACATGAGTTTTTAAACTCGGCACTTTTTGATAATTAAAGGCATCGTGCAAATACACTTTATTACAACAACGCAATATTGACTCTGCATCATCAATGACCACTAAGCCTAAGCTTTGCGCTTTACTCGCTAAGCGATAAGTTGGATGGTCGATAGCCGTTGTTTGACGAATAAATAACGCATCAAATTGTGCAATGTTGGTAATTTCATCAAATGTCAGTGCTTGAGCATAAATACCATGTTTAGCGGCTGCTTTAATAAATTTAGTAATGGCATCTTTATCACTTGGCGGCACTTTTTCTTGGTGATCAACCAATATAGCCATATCCCAACGGTAACGACGTTTTTTATCGTGAATTCGCCATACAGACTCAGTAAAGCTACTGAGTTGTTTTACAAACTCTGTAAAGCCAGCGTCATCTAATGATGCAATTGTGCCTTGCTTTACAACACCTTGCTCATCACACACCAAAATAGGCGCAGGATATTGCGAGAATAATACTTTAGTTGCTTTGCTTTGCTGTTCTTGATCTGTGTGACCAAAAAATACAGTGCCACCAGCAAGCGCTTTATGACGCGTGCTGTGCTCATCGCTACGTAGCGCATTAATTGTTTTTACACTTGGTAATACCTGATGCTTTCTTGCTTCAGCAAGCAAAGAACAATAATAACCTTTACTTAAATACTGCCCAGTATCACACAAGTTTAAAATGCGCGTTTTTGGCTCATTATGTTTTGGGTAATCACGTAAGTAGGTGTCAAAGGTAATGACATTTTCGAAATTTTGAGCAATACGTTGCTCATTGTTATCAACCACAATCAAGGTTTTAAACACGACTTTTCCTAAATTAAGTCTTATGAAAAAAATGAAAACACCCAACCAATTAAGTGAACGCATGAGGCTAAACTTCACTTAACTAGATGGGTGCTTAAAATACCAATACCCGAGAATTGGTAATTGCGCGTATTGGTATAAGCCTTAAGCTTGATGTGATTTATAGAGGGTTTTTAGCTTTGTGACCAACGAGTTATTTTTTACCTTAAGATGAAATTTATTGATTAATAAATTTTCTTGGTCAGCTTATTTCTGCAATGCTGTAAAACTGCTTATTACCTGCAATTGTCAGTGTTACTTCATCATCGACTTGCTTACCAATCAGTTGTTTACCTAACGGCGCTTCTCGGGTTACAACATAAATGGGCTGCTGTTTTACGGTGACCATTAAGCCACCTGCACTTGGGCCTATAAAAAACCACTTTGAGTTATCGTGCTCATCGATAAGACACACTAATGCACCTTCGCGAACCTTATTAAATTCGCTTTCTTTAAACACTGTATTAAATGCTTGAATGTCACGATAGCACTCATTGACTCGCTCAGCTTGCCCTTGCGCTAAATAAGCGGCTTCTAAACCCAAGGTATCGTATTGAGTTTCAGCTACACTTTCTTCGTGAGTTGCAGCATCATGGGCCGCTTTTGCCGCTTCTTTGGCGTTATGCAGTTGTGCCTCTAGCGCAAAGCGTAAATGTTCAATTACGTGTGTTTTATTCATATCAAAGCAGTTAAAACAGAAAAGCCGCTATTCTATGGAAAAATAGCGGCTGATGAAAGTAAGTTATAAAACTGACTTACGGCATCTCCATATAGGCTTTGGTTTTATCATCCAGTGTTTGGGTGTAATTTTCTGAACTTAACCCCAATAGCTGCGGCAAGGTCGCGGCGATACAAATCGATGAGAATGTCCCCACCACTATGCCCACAAATAACGCGATAGCAAAACCCGTTAATGCAGCCCCTGCAAGCAGCCAAATACAGGCAATGGTCGCAAGTGTTGTGCCTGAGGTGATCAATGTACGCGTTAACGTAGAACCAATTGCATCATTAATCACAACATGGGTATTAATCCGTTGATTATCTGGCTTAATACGTAAAAGCTCTCTGACTCTGTCGCCAACAATAATTGAGTCATTTAATGAATAACCAATAATAGCCAGTAAACTCGCCAGCACGGTTAAATTAAACTCAAGCCCTAGCAAGGAAAACAAACCAAGCACTAAGATTAAATCATGTAACAGTGCAACCACTGAACCTACTGCGAGTCGCCATTCAAAGCGCACGGCAAGATAAACCATAATGGCAATCAGCGCTGCAAATAAAGCTAAACAGCCCTGTTCAAAAAGCTCATCACCCACTTGTGAGCCTAAAAATGAGCTAGATAATACGCTATAGTCTACGCCTTGCTCATTCAGCTCTGATTGCCAAGTACTGGCTTTGCTAGCCTCTGGCGCTTCTCTTAAAACATAGTGATATTCACCCGCTTTAGTGATGGTTAATTTGCTCGCAACCTCAGAGCTTAACTTTGCTTTTAAATCAGTAATTGTGGTGACTGACGTTGTATTAATTTCAGTAATGTAGCCACCTGTAAAATCAAGGCCAAAGTTAAGCCCCTTAACAGATAAAACACCCAAGCTCGCGATGACTAAAATACAACTTAGCAGTAATCCTAAAACGCGCGCTTTACTCGGTGCAGTTAATGTTGACCAACTCATGCTTTTGCCCCCGTTAAATTGGTTAGTTTAATGTAGAGTGTTTGGCTAAGCGCTTTTGAAATGTAAACGCCAGTAAATACGCTAGTTAATAGGCCGAGCGCTAACGTGATGGCAAAGCCTTTCACAGGCCCATAACCTATGGCATATAAAATAATCGCCGTGATCATGGTTGTTACATTGGCATCAAAAATGGTCGTAAATGCTTGGTTATAACCTTGCTCAATCGCTTGATATGTAGGCCTGCCTTTGCGTTTTTCTTCTTTTATTCGTTCAAAGATAATCACATTCGTATCAACAGCCATACCTATCGTCAGAACAAGACCTGCAATGCCCGGTAAGGTCAGTACAACACCCGGCAATAACGACATTAAACCAACTAAAGCAGTTAAATTTAGTAGCAAAGCAATATTGGCAATCAGCCCTAAGCGACGATACCAAAGCGCCATAAATGCAAGGGTAATACCGATACCCAGCATTAACGCAGCTAAGCCATGCTCAATGTTTTCACTGCCTAAGCTTGGGCCTATGGTTTGCTCTTGTACAATGGTCACTGGTGCTGTGAGCGACCCTGCCCGTAATAGAAGCGCTAAATCGTAAGCAGCTTGTGGGCTTTTCATATTGGTAATGCTAAAACGAGAGCTTAAGTGCTGGCCAATGTTTGCCACATTGATCACTTCGCTTTTTTTCACAACTTCGCCATTTTCACCCCGCGAGTATTCAGAATACACCGTGGCCATTGGTTTTCCTATGTTGTGCTTCGAAAAAGCAGACATCGCATCACCACCTTGCGAGTCTAAACTGAGCTGAACTAAAGGCTTGCCCCACTCATCTTTACCAACACTGGCATTATTGATGTGATCACCTGAAAAAATCGCTATAGGATTTAAATTAACAACGCCACCGCCTTGCACATTAAACGCTTTACCACCTACTTCGACGACCTGGTAAAAATCAAGGGTCGCTGTTGCACCAATAATACGCTTAGCTTCAGATGGGTCTTGCACACCGGGTAACTCGATGCGAATGCGTTGCTTACCTTGTCGTTGCGTTACCGCTTCTGTGATGCCAAGCTCTTCAATACGACCACGCAGGGTTGTTAAGCTTTGCGCCATAACTTGTTTATTGAATTCGCTTTGGCTTTGCTCATTAAAATGCAGTAATACCGTGGTTAGGTTATTAGTGGTTGATTTAGTTTGCATCAGGCCTTTGAATTGACCTTGTAACGTTGAGACGAGCCCTGCGAGTTGCTCCTCGGAGCTTGGTAAAATTTGTAGCTCAACCCCTCCTTTTACTTCACTTGCCCGAATACCACGAATTTTATCTTTACGAAGCGCCAATTTAGTTTGTTGATATACACTGCTTAAGTGCTCTTGCATTGCCTTATCTAAGTCAACATCAAGCACAAATAACACCCCACCATTTAGGTCGAGTCCCAATTTAATTGGTGAAAGACCCAGCTGCTGAAGCCACTGTGGGCTTGTCGCATGCTCAACAATTTTAGCGTCTAACTGTGGGTATTGTGTTTTGATAAAACTCAGCGCATTGGCACTTTGGGTTGGCTCGCTTAATAAAATAGCCAGTTGTGCTTGGCTATCATTTGCTTCAGTCACTTCAAAACCATGTTGGTTTAGTGACGTTGTCACACTTTGCAGCGTCACAGTTTGATCAGGCAAGCTAATGTGCAACCAAGACTTATTAGGATAAAGATTAGGTAATGCGCTTACCGCTAGTAAAATACACGCCGCTATCATAGCGACATAACTCATTTTTAGACGACGCCATAGCGCCGGCTTTGATTTATGTGACATACATGACTTCCTTCCGGCATTGTCAGCCGGTAAAAATTAATTCCAAAAATATAAAAGTAACGAAGGAAGTCGTTTAGTTATGGTAGGTCGTATTGGCTTTGTACAAAAGATTAGCGTCTTTCCAGCCACTAATACGGGATTTACGTTGGGTTGCTAAGGCAAACCATGGGATCTCACGCACAGCCCCTGGCGGCGCTAAAAAGTGCTCTTTCCCCCAATCTTCAGCAAAGAATTCAATTAATAGCTCGTAATCAGGGTCAACCTGACTATGATAAAGAAACAATGATGAATTACTGGCAGTTAAACGCGGCACTAGGGTATCAAACCCCGATGGTTCTACCGGCTTAGGATGTTCGACTGTATGAGTTTGGGAAATAACTGGGGTTTTAGTCAGCTCGACTTGGAACAATTTAGTCGCAGCAAAGTGTGAGTGATTGTCAGGCATAGCCATGCTCTGTGCACTAAAGAACACAGTAAATAGCAAGATAATGACTGAGAAAAACCGTAACAAGAACTGACCAATAAATTAAGCGGATAACAGGGCTATAATGAGGGTAAAAAAATAAAACACAAGGTATTACTTAAATAAAAGTAACTAAAATAAAGCGAGCCTAACTAGACCCGCTTAGTTAGTTTAACTTTATTAAATGGGTTAAACCTCTAATGATGACATGTCGATAACAAAGCGTGAGGCCATATCACCTTGCTTTAATTTATCGAATGCGTCATTAATTTGCTCCATTTTGATCATTTCAACTTCTGGCAGAATATTATGTAGTGCACAGAAGTCGAGGATTTCTTGAGTTTGCGCAATACCGCCAATCAATGAGCCTGCAACACGGCGACGCCCCATTAATAACGGCACAGAGTTAGACTCAGCAAGCTCACCTACTTGACCAACCAATACTTGCGTACCATCAATATCTAAAAGCGGGATATACGGCGTAAAGTCGTGTTTTACCGGAATGGTATTAATGATCACATCAAATTGATTAGCATGCGCTTGCATGGCAGCTTCATCGCTTGATACTAATAGATCTTTTGCGCCATAAGATAAAACCTGCTGTTTTTTCTTATCACTACGGCTAATTGCCGTAACATGTGCGCCCATTGCAGCTGCGATTTTAATCGCCATGTGGCCTAAACCACCTAAACCAATCACACCAACACGGCTGCCTGGGCCGACATTCCAGGTACGTAATGGCGAATACGTTGTGATACCCGCACATAAAATTGGTGCACATTTAGCAAGGTCTAAGCCTTCAGGCACGCTCAATACAAATTCTTCACGCACCACAATGTGTTTTGAATAGCCACCTTGAGTGAGTTCACCGCTAATGCGATCTTGTCCTGAGTAAGTCCCTACCATACCTTCACGACAAAACTGCTCTTCACCGTGATGACATTGGTCACAGCTTAAACAGCTATCAACCATACAACCTACAGCAACATTATCGCCCACTTTGTATTTAGTAACGCCGCTGCCTACTTCAAGAACACGACCAACAATTTCATGGCCTGGCACGACTGGGTACTGAGTCCAGCCCCAATCGTTTTCTGCTGTGTGCAAGTCTGAATGGCACACGCCACAATAAAGAATTTCAATTGATACATCTTCATCACGAAGTGCACGGCGTTCAAAATGATACGGCTCTAATGGTTTTTCAGAATCATGTGCTGCATAACCGACGGTTTTCATGCTTACTCCTTAATTTTCTTCGTGTTTAACTCATGCAATTAACAAATTTGCTAATGCGCTGGTGTATACTGCACTCAGTATAGAGGTAAATTTGCAAAATACACTTGCCTAAAACACGAAAGCTTTTGCCTATTTTTATCAAATTGATTTTTAAGAGACCCCCATGCGTGGAATGAGCCGCAAAGAACAGGTGACGAGATCGCCTGATGCAATGAACCTATCACAAAGCATCAAAACACTCTGGCCCTATTTAATGACCTTTAAAGGCCGAGTTATTTTAGCCGTAATGGCGCTTATTGCAGCAAAGGGCGCCACATTGCTGATGCCTTGGGCACTTAAAGAAATAATTGACGCGGTTGATGCGAGTATCAACCCGGTATTGAGTGTTCCCATTGCCCTGCTCATCGCCTATGGTTTGCTGCGCTTTGCCAGTGTGTTTTTTGGTGAAGTTCGCGATGCATTATTTGGCCGAGTTACAGAGCACGCAATGCGCCATATTGGCTTAAAAGTATTTAAACACCTGCATAGTTTAGAGCTTGCCTTTCATCTTGACAGGCAAACAGGTGGAATTAGTCGCGATATAGAGCGTGGTACAAGTGGCCTTAGTTTTTTAATGCGCTTTTTGATGTTTAATATCGTACCAACCTTATTTGAAATAATCACAGTAGCGATTATTTTTGCGACCTTATTTTCGCCGTGGTTTGCACTAGTCACCGTTATAGCGGTCGCTATTTACATTGCTTTCACTGTGATAGTAACTCAGTGGCGTAACCGATTTATTCGTGAAGCAAATACTGCCGATAACAACTCTAATACCCGTGCTATCGACAGCTTGCTAAATTACGAAACCGTTAAGTACTTCAACAATGAACAATATGAAGCAAATACCTACGACGGCTTTTTAGCTAAATGGGAGCAAGCAAGGCTAAAAAATCGTTTATCATTACTGGCGCTTAATTCAGGGCAGGCACTTATTATAGCCGCAGCTATTACAGCGCTAATGTGGCTAGGTGCCAGTTCAGTGGTCAATAAAGAGCTGACAATAGGTGAGCTTGTGATGATCAATGCCTACATGATCCAGCTATTTTTACCGCTTAACTTTTTAGGCTTTGTTTATCGTGAGATACGCCGTGCGCTGACTGACCTTGAAAACATGCTCGGGCTGTTAAATCGCAAAGCCGCCATTAGCGATGACAAAGATGCAAAACCATTAAAAGCAACCAAAGCAGCTATTCGATTTGAAAATGTGTCGTTTAGTTACGACAAACAACGACCAATTTTAAATAACTTAAGCTTTGAGGTTACTTCTGGCAGCAAAGTGGCGATTGTGGGTGCCAGTGGCGCAGGTAAAAGCACTCTAAGCCGCCTACTCTACCGCTTTTATGATGTGGATGCAGGCAAAATTTATATCGATGAGCAAGCAATCAACACAGTGACACTTGAAAGTTTGCGCCAAGCGATTGCCATCGTACCGCAAGATACCGTGCTATTTAACTCCAGTATTCGCGAAAACATCGCCTACGGAAACCCAACGGCAAGCGAAGATGAAATTGATAAAGCCATAAGCCTTGCCCATTTAGATGGATTTATTGCAAGCCTAGACAAAGGCGATAAAACCCTTGTTGGTGAGCGCGGTTTAAAAGTGTCGGGCGGTGAAAAGCAGCGCATTGCAATAGCCAGAGCCATTTTAAAAGGTTCACCGATTTTATTATTTGATGAGGCAACATCGGCGCTAGATTCGCATTCAGAGCAAGCCATTCTTAGTGCGATGCGTGAAGTCGCACAAAGGCACACCAGCTTAGTTATTGCACATCGTTTATCAACAATTACTGACGCAGACAAAATTATTGTGATGAAACAAGGACAGGTTGTTGAACAAGGTCAGCACCAACAGCTACTTGCTGCGAATGGTGAATACGCTCGAATGTGGCAGTTGCAGCAAAGCGATGAATAAACACTGTTAACTAGTGGGTTAAATGATTAGAATAACCGCTTTATTTTTATCTATGACAAAAAGGCAACACGCAGATGGGCAGAGCTTATCAAAACAAAAAAGACTCAATGGCAAAAACTGCGGGTGCAAAAACCAAAGTTTATTCAAAGTACGGAAAAGGAATTTATATCTGCGCTAAGAATGGTGGTGTTGATCCCGATGGCAACTTAGCGCTTCGTCGCTTAATTGAGCGTGCAAAGAAAGACCAAGTACCTACGCATGTAATTGAGCGTGCAATCGATAAAGCCAAAGGCGGTGGCGGTGAAGATTACGTAGCAACTCGCTATGAAGGTTACGGCCCGGGTAACTGTATGATTATTGTTGACTGTTTAACCGACAATAACAAACGTACCTTTGCTGACGTACGTGTTTGTTTTACAAAAGCGAATGCAAAAATTGGTGCGCAAAACTCAGTATCACACTTATTCGATCACCTTGCTATTTTTGTCTTTGATGGTGATGATGACGAAGCTGTTTTAGAAGCACTAATGATGGCTGATGTAGATGTAACTGATGTAGAAGTTGAAGACGGTAAAATTACCGTATTTGCTCCACACACTGAATACAACAACACCCGTACAGCACTTGAAGAAATGGGAATTACTGATTTCCACGAAGATCTAATTGCTTTTGTGCCGCAAGTAGAAGCACCCATTGAAGATGAAGACGTTGAAGTCATGGAACGCTTTTTAGCCATGCTAGAAGACTGTGACGACGTACAAAACGTTTACCACAACGCACAGTTTTAATAAAAAAGGCCAACCAAGTTGGCCTTTTACCTTTTTAGCCCAAAGGAATCAACATTGAATACCCTCGAAGAGTTACAAGCCGGTTCTCTACAAGGTTGTACACGGCTTCAGCTTGTTGCAGAACTAACCGAATTCCCAAAAGAAATTTATACCCTAGCCGATACGTTAGAAATTCTCGATTTATCTAATAATCAGCTAAGTGATTTACCTGACGATTTTTACAAATTAAAAAATCTCAAACGGCTGTTTTTATCATTTAATCAGTTTAAACATATTCCAGACGTGCTAAGAGAATGCCCAAACTTAATCATGGTGGCATTTAAAGGTAATCAAATTACTGAATTTAAAGCGCACTGTTTGCCAACGCGGATTGAATGGCTGATTTTAACTGATAATCAAATTCCCTCTTTACCTGATACATTTGGTGAGTACAGCAAGCTTAAAAAGCTCGCACTGGCAGGTAATCAGTTAACACATTTGCCAGTCTCAATGGCTAATTGTAAAGAGCTTGAGCTAATACGTTTAAGTGCCAATAAACTTACAAAAATTGAAGATTGGCTTTTAGCTTTACCGAAACTTGCTTGGCTTGCCTTCTCTGGTAACGATTTAAATCGCTCAACTAGCTTGCACTGTGAGCTGTTTAGCCAAATCGCACTGGATGAAATCGATGTTAAAAAGCAGGTTGGCCAAGGCGCATCTGGGGTTATTCATTTAGCCAATTGGCATCAACGGCCTGTTGCCCTTAAGTTATTTAAAGGCGAGATCACCAGTGATGGCTATCCACTTGATGAGCTAAATTGCTGTTTAAAAGCCAGTGAGCATCCAAATCTCATAAAAGCATTAGGCTATGTTGATGAAGAGTCACAACTTGGTTTAGTGATGGAGCTTATCAGTAAAGAGTTTAGTAATCTTGGTTTGCCACCTTCCCTTGCAACTTGTACCCGTGACACATTCGAAGACAACTGCCAGTACGCGCCAGAAATGGTGCTAAAAATTGTTAAGCAAATGGCCAGTACCCTCGCTCATTTGCATCAAAAGCAAGTAAGCCATGGTGACATTTATGCCCATAACAGCATGATCAATTCACAGGGCGATTTATTATTCGGTGACTTTGGTGCAGCAACAGACTTATCAATGCTGACGCCTGATCAACAGCAGCTATTAGAAGGCATTGAAGTGCGCGCCCTTGGTTATTTCATTGATGATCTACTGACTGTAGTGACTGAACAAAACGACATTACTAAGATGCTTGCTGACATAGCTCAAGAGTGCTTGGTACTCAACTCAGAAAAACGCCCTCG
Organism: Pseudoalteromonas sp. APAL1; assembly: GCF_021532475.1. NCBI lineage: Bacteria > Pseudomonadati > Pseudomonadota > Gammaproteobacteria > Alteromonadales > Pseudoalteromonadaceae > Pseudoalteromonas > Pseudoalteromonas sp. APAL1. The sequence goes on from NZ_JAKGAW010000006.1 coordinate 115,016, forward strand.
CCTTTCTGAGCTAGTTTCGCGATTATGATTTAGGGTCATTATAAAAATAAAGCCTCAGTGAGGCTTTATTTTTGCTTTTTAAACGGGAACACCTGCTGCTTTAACATACCTTCGGGCATGTAATCGCCAACCACACCATATTTGTCGGGCCACTCTGCTTGGCCTTTGACAGCAGTGCCAAATAGATAATCTAAAAAAGAAAAATGCGCAGCATAGTTACGGTCAATGGCCGCTTTATCAGATGAATGATGCCAATGATGAAACTGAGGCGTAACCAGCAAATACTTTAACCAACCAAATTTCACCCGAACATTGGCGTGGTTAAACACGGCCTGAAAGCCAACAATAATGACATAGAGGCTAATAACATCCGATGGAAAGCCAAGCACAAAAATAGGCGTGAGCACTAAACTGCGCGTCACGAGTATTTCTAAAATATGCTGACGAGAGCCTGCAAGCCAATCCATTTCTTTTGCACTGTGATGCACGGCATGAAAACGCCAAAGCAGTGGCACTTCATGATAAGCCCTATGCACAAAATATTGCATTAAATCGGCTACTAAAATGATTAAAAATAGCTGCAGTAAAAATGGCAGTTGAATAATAAAGCCTTGCACTGTATCAGACACAGCCCAGCCAAATGCGTGATGCACGAACTGATTGGTTGCCAACAACACAAAACCAATAATTAAGTGATTAACAAAGAAATGATTTAAGTCACCCTGCCACTCAGAGCGGAGGATTTTTTGTTCTCTACGGTGCGGCAGTAGCTTTTCAATTAGAATAAAAATCAGTGTGGAGCCAAGTAAGTCAAGAATGAACCAATCAAGCCCCAAGTACGGCGTATTATCTTTAAAGTCGCCCACTTCAACATTCGGCCCACCAAATGCAATTGCCACAACTATAAACACCCAAGCCGTTGCACCGAGCCGTTTATTAGTATTACGAACAAAGTTCAACAACCCTAAACTGCCTGAAATAATCAATGCCACAAACATCAACTGGCGTAAAAACTCTACACTGTAGTTTTGCCTGAGCTCTGGGGTCGTTAAATACTCAGGAAAATGAAAAGCTAGTACCCCTAAACAGGATAAAACCGCTAAGAAGCAAGCAATATAGCCGCTTATATTGCCTTCACCCACTTGAAACTGCTCAGCCCTAAATAGCCGATGATAAAGACGTGTCATGATATAAAAATCCATTTATCAATTTTTTTGCAGCATAACACAGAAGAATTTAGGAACAAATATACGCTAAGCCATCACGAACATGTGTAAACAACAAATTGATATTAAGCTCAGAAAACCCAAAACGATGCTGTGTTCAGGTAGGTAATGAATAATCAACGCAGGCATTGCAATAATGTGTGAAGCCTTTGGCCTATAGCACAAACTAAGTTTTTCAAAACTCATGAAAGCATTTTTTATGCTTTATAATTAAGTCTAATACTCGTTGAAATAATAATCCTTTTAAGTTACTAGAAGTACATTTGTAAAATAAAAGCCAAGAAACATTTACCTAAATATTATATTGTTATCTCATTTATTTCTAAGGATAGCCTGAATATGAGTAAAATGTTCGTTACTGGAACTTTCGGACCTGCATTATGTTTTAATAGTGATACTTTTCACTTCCGAATTCTTTCGGAAGAGTTACAGAGTTAGATTTTGAAGCTGTAATGTCGAGTCAAAAAAGGCTACAAGGAATATTTAGCCCTGAATCTGAGTAGCCTAAAGAAAATATGACTCTACAAGAGAGTATCAGAAGCTTAAGGATTCATAAGCAAGAATTTGAATTAAGGGATGCGTTTGCTTATTCAGTCTTTAATAAAAGAAAAGTGTTTAGGATATATCTATATTGATCAAAGTAAATCTATAAACTATGACTGTGAAGTCTTTTTTTGGATCCGCGATGATAGTACTGAGCTAAAAATTTACTTTATCTAACAGTTTTAATTGGCTCGAAACCAGATTGCCTTTTTCAAGAATCATATTTCTTGTCAGGTAAATTCGCCCTATTGTAAACGTCGCTACTTTAAAGGAGTAATAATGAAGGTTGTGCTGTATTTTTTGCTTTATTTGATATCGTTTTATGCTTCGGCAGATATAAACTTTATCAAAGTGAATGGTTATAGCGTTGAGTACGAGATAAAAGGAAATGGGAAAAATATTATTTTTCTAGAAGCAGGAGGATCAGCAGGTTTATCCGATTGGGATCCTATCTTTAAGAAGTTATCAAAAAAAGCCAAAGTTATTCGCTACTCAAGAATTGGAAATGGTGGCTCAGAAAAAATCAGAAAAAACTACACTTCAGAAGAATATGCTCAAGAAGCGTCTTTACTTCTCGCAGCTTTAAAAATAGAGCGACCTATCGTTTATGTAGCTCATTCATACGGAGCTTACATAGCTAGAAGATTTTCTGCAACTTACCCTGAAAAAGTCGCTGCGCTTATGTTAATCGAGCCAGCTTCAGAACATGATGTTGATATAATGCGCAGAATTGATCTGGAATTAGCTGAAAAGCAAATAGCTCAAGTAAAGTTAGATGATTTAGCAAATGGAATGTCTAATCAGTACCTAGATTTTTGGTCAAAACGGCCTTTACCAGATTACCCCGAAATTCCCGATATTCCAGTAACCGTTATAGCGTCCACAAAAAAGTTTAATGATCCCAAGCTGTTATTTTTTACAGATCAAGCGCGGGATATGTGGGGCAAATTGCATTCAGATTGGGCAAATACATTCCCACAAGGGAAAGCTGTATTAACAAATAAAAGTTATCACTATCCACAAAATGATGAGCCAGACATGGTCGTAACAGAAATACTAAAATTACTGTCACGTATCGAGCAGTAAAAACCAAAAAAGCCACGGTAAACGTGGCTTTGTTGGATAAAGCTTAAACTTTTACTGTTCTATTATAAGAACTGACCTAGCGCTTTAACTTGGTCTAACATGCGGTTTGAGAAACCCCACTCGTTATCGTACCAAGCCATTACTTTAACAAGCTTACCATCTACTTTAGTTTGCGTAGAATCGAAGATTGAAGACGCTGGGTTGTGATTAAAGTCGATAGAAACAAGCGGTAGTTCGTTGTATTCAAGAATACCTTGCATTGCACCTTCTGATGCTGCTTTAACTACTTCGTTGATTTCTGCTGCAGTCGTTTCACGCTTAGCAACGAACGTTAAGTCTACTAAAGAAACGTTGATTGTTGGCACACGTACTGCCATGCCGTCAAGTTTACCCGCAAGTTCAGGAAGCACTAAGCCAACCGCTTTAGCTGCACCTGTTTTAGTTGGGATCATTGACTGAGTTGCGCTACGTGCACGGTATAAGTCTGGGTGATAAACGTCAGATAAGTTTTGATCGTTTGTGTAAGCATGAATGGTTGTCATGCTACCTTGCTCAATACCTACTGTGTCGTTGATTGCTTTTGCAATCGGTGCTAAACAGTTTGTTGTACACGATGCGTTTGAAATGATGTTGCTGTCAGCGTTTAAAACTTCGCTGTTAACACCATGAACAACCGTTGCATCCATATCAGTACCAGGCGCAGAAACGATTACTTTTTTAGCACCGGCTTCAATGTGTTTTGCAGCTGCTTCACGTGAAGTGAATAAACCCGTACATTCTAATACGATATCGACGTTTAATTCCTTCCAAGGAAGGTTTGCAGGATCACGCTCTTGCGTAAGGGTAATTTCATCATTACCAATTAGCATGGTGTTTTCAGCAAGTGTTACTTTTTGAGAAAATTGACCGTGTACTGAGTCAAATTGAGTTAAATGCGCGTTAACATTTGCTGGTGCTAAATCGTTGATAGCAACAATTTTGATTTCGTTGTTTTGAGCTGACTCATAAAGAGCACGTAATACGTTACGACCGATACGTCCATAGCCATTAATTGCAACATTAATCATTCTAATATCTCCCGTTAATTATTTTACTTCACTTGCTTGGCGAGCAAGCGCTTCAATGGCTTGCCAGTCTTTGTTTTCAATAAGTTGTTTATCTAACATCCAAGTACCACCTACGCAGATTACGTTTTTAAGTGCTAGGTAGTTAGGCGCTGTTTCAAGGCTAATGCCGCCAGTTGGGCAGAAAGTCACTTGCGGTAAAGGGCCACCAATTGATTTAAGCATTGCTGTACCACCTGCCGCTTCTGCAGGGAAAAACTTTAAGAACTTAAAGCCTTGGCTTGCTAATTTCATTACTTCACTTGGTGTTGCTGCACCGGGTAAAAATGGAATATCAGACTCTTTAGCCAGTGCTAATAATTCGTCGTTTACACCTGGGCTAACCATAAAATCAGCACCAGCTTCTACAGATGCATTAAATGTCGCTTTATCAATAACAGTGCCTGTGCCTACGTATGCTTCAGGTACAGCTTCTTTCATAAACTTTACTGCTTCTGCCGCAATCGGCGTTCGCAAAGTAATTTCTAATGCTTTTAAGCCACCGTTATAAAGCGCACGTGCAAGGGGTGCTGCATCTTCAAGTTTTTCGATAACAACAACCGGTACCACAGGTGCCGATGATAAAATTTTCTCAATGCTCATTGTATGTTCCTCATAGCCCAGTAACGGCGTATTATTATTCTAAACCGAAGGCGCTAGCGCCAAGGTCTGCACTACTTACTATATTTCTGAAACCTGCGAATAATTCTCGGCCTGTACCATATGTTTGGCTTGGTTGGCTAAGTTGTAATTCACGTTTTGCTAATTCTTCATCGCTTACGTGTACTTTTAATACACCCGCTGGTGCATCAAGTGTCACTAAATCACCTTCGTGAATTTTTGCGATTACACCACCTTCAACAGCTTCAGGTGCTAAGTGGATTGCTGCAGGAACTTTACCTGATGCGCCCGACATACGACCGTCTGTCACAATAGCTACTTTGTAGCCTTGATCTTGGAGTGTTGCCATTACTGGCGTTAATTTATGAAGCTCAGGCATGCCTTTCGCTTTCGGACCTTGCTCTTTAATTACAGCAATAAAGTCGGTGTTTAATTCACCACGGCTATACGCTTCTTGTAACTCGCCTTGTGAGCTAAATACTTTAGCTGGCGCAGAAACAACCTGATGTGACTCAGCCACTGCAGATACTTTAATAACGGCTTTACCAAGGTTACCTGTAAGAAGCTGTAAACCACCCTGCTTGCTAAACGGATTATCAATCGGACGCAATACTTCTTCATCGTGTGACTTTTCAGGACACGCTACCCATTTAACTTTGCTTGGGCCTGTGCTGTTAGTCATGATCACTGATGAATCTTTATCTAACATTGGCTCTGTGGTGTAAGCTTCAAGGCCATCACCAACAATCGTTTTCACGTCGTTGTGTAGGTAACCTTTGCTTAGTAGTTGCTTCATTAGGAAGCCCATACCACCAGCAGCTTGGAAGTGGTTCACATCTGCTGAACCATTCGGGTAGATGCGCGTAAGAAGTGGCACAACTTCAGATAAGTCAGCCATGTCTTTCCACGTAAGGATCACACCCGCTGCTTTAGCGATTGCTACTAGGTGGATTGCGTGGTTTGTTGAACCGCCTGTTGATAACAAGCCGACTAAACCATTAATAATTGTTTTTTCACTCACTACGTCTGCAAGGCAGTTAGCATCTTTTGTTTCGATTAACTGCTTTAACATGGTTTCTACAGCATGACCTGTTAAACCATCACGTAGTTCTGTGTATGGGTTAATGAAAGAGCTACCAGGTAAATGTAGGCCCATGATTTCCATTAACATTTGATTCGAGTTTGCAGTACCGTAGAAAGTACAAGTACCGGCACTGTGATACGACGCGCTTTCTGCTTCTAACAGCTCTTCGCGACTTACTAGGCCTTGTGCAAACTTTTGACGTACGCGGGCTTTTTCTTTATTCGGGATACCCGATTGCATTGGACCTGCTGGTAAGAAATACGTTGGTAAATGACCAAATGATAAGGCACCAATTAAAAGTCCTGGGACAATCTTGTCACATACACCTAAACAGAAAACACCGTCAAACACGTCGTGCGATAAAGAAACCGCAGTCGACATTGCAATCACATCACGTGAAAATAATGACAGCTCCATACCATCACGGCCTTGTGTTACACCGTCACACATTGCAGGTACACCACCAGCAACTTGTGCTGTTGCATCGTACTTGGTTGCAAGGCTTTTAATGATTTCTGGATAATCTTTGTAAGGTACATGCGCTGAAAGCATGTCGTTATAAGCGTTGATGATAGCTAGGTTTGGTTGCTCGTCAGCTTTTAAACGAGCTTTGTCATCGCTGCTACAAGCAGCCATAACGTGTGCAATATTACCACAGCCTAAACCTGCACGAACTCTTGTTTGTTTTTTTGCGTGCGCGATTCGCTCTAAATAAGCTTGGCGGGTCTCTTTACTACGTTCAATAACGCGGTCGGTGACTTCTTGGATACGAGGATGCAACATAAAATTCGACTCATCTCTATAGTTAGAGGATAAAGGCTCAGTAACAATTACAGACTCCACGAATATAACTGTACTGAGCATCTTTGATTTACCCGTTCAAAGGTACGCTATCAGGCTGTCTCTCACAACCAACCTGACACCGGTGTCACTGTATTAACTCATGACTGTGACACCGGTGTCAACCCTATCTGTTAAATTTAGTTTAATTTTTTTAAATGACCAAATAATGAACAATTTAATTTTAGTAGAATATGAGGATATTTCATGTTTATATCTACTTATAACGACTTAGATAAAGCTTACACATTGCCAAACTTATTACTTATAAACAGTAACTTAAATTAAAATCCGTTCTTTTCTAGCTTCAAAATAAAAAAGCCCGAGAACGCGTCACTCATTCTCGGGCTACTGTGAAAAAATATGATGAAATTTATTTAATTGCTGCTGTTGATTCGCGAGTAATTAGCTTTGCTTCAAGTGTCACTTGATAAGGTGACTCTTGTGGTTCACTAATATGTGTAATTAATTGCTTAACTGCTTGTTGTGTCATTTCTTCAACTGGCTGTGCGATGGTGGTTAAGCCTGGCCAAATATGACGGGCAATAGGTGCGTTATCAAAACCTGCAATAGAAATATCGTCTGGCACTTTCAATTGCATTTGCGTAGCTAACTTTAATACCGCTGCTGCCATGTAGTCATTTGAAGCAAAGACTGCCGTTGGCCTAGGATTTAAATCTAAAATAGTACGGGCACTATCAACACCAGAGTGATAACTAAAGTTACCTTCTTCGACTAAACGCTCATCAAATTCAATGCCGTTTGAGGCAAGTGCACGGCGGTAGCCTTTAAAACGTTGTTCTGTAGCACTATGATCTGGGTGACCTTTAATAAACGCAATTTCTTTGTGACCAAGCTTAATTAGATGCTCAGTTATTTCAAAAGCGCCCTGCTCGTCATTACTTCGTACAGAAATAGAATCATCTTCAAGGGTGGCTGAGGCTACACGAGCATACGGAATCTTTTTCGACTTTAAAAAACTCACTAATTGAGGAAAGTCCGAAAAAGGTGGAGTTAAAACGATACCATCTAAACGAGAGGTTTGAATTAACTGCTCAATGTTACTAATTAACTCTTCGCCACGTAACTCACAAGGATGAATCAATAAGTTGTAATTAAGTTCATGACACGCCGCTAAAGCACCTGTTTGCACGCGGGTAATGTAACTTTTACTTGGGTTGTCGTATAAGCAACCAATTATGAAACTGCGATTTTGTGCTAAACCACGGGCAATAGGATTAGGCGTGTAATCTAACTCTTTAAATACTTTTAGTACCTTTTCGCGCGTTGCATCACTCACGTTTGGCTCATTATTCAGCACGCGAGAGACTGTTTTCTTAGAAACACCAGCATGGCTGGCAACACTGTTGATGGTAACTTTTTTCATCCGCTCTTAATCCAACTGCAAATTACGCGTTACTGTTTACATGTAAACACGCAGCAGCACCAATGAATGGAATGTTGTCTTGTGTTACTAGTGTAACAGGGATCTGTGAAGTATATTGCGACATAATACCTTTGTCTGCAAAACGCTCAATAAATCGACTCGATAATAGACGTTGTTGCATGCGTGGTAAAATACCACCACCAATAAATACACCACCTAATGCACCAAATGTAAGTGCTAAATCGCCGGCTACACTGCCAATCCAATCACAAAACTGATTTAATGTCGCATCACACACTTCGCATTGGCCTGTAGTGGCTAATTCACTAATTTGCGCTGCATCTAAATTTTTAGCTTCAACACCTTTTACCGCAGCCATAGCACGATACAAATGCGCAATACCTGGGCCTGAAAACACTGTCTCTACTGACACATGATTTAATTGTTTTTTAAGCTCAGTGATTAAAAGGCGGTCTAATTCTGTTACTGCGGCAAGGGTAATATGACCCGCTTCGCAGCTAAGTACTGCGCTGCCTTGAGAGGTACGCACTAAGCACGCTGCACCAAAACCAGTGCCTGGGCCCATTACTGCAATATTTGCATTTTCATCTGCTTGACCTGCCTTAACGGCCATATTTTGCGAATCGTCTAAATATGGTGCTGCATAAGCAAATGCGGCAAAGTCGTTGATAACTTCAAGTTGCTCAAATGAAAACTCAGCTTTTAAATCTGCAACGTTAAAGTGCCAACCAAGGTTTGTTAAGTGAACTTGGCCTGCTTTTATAGGGCCCGCTACCGCTAAACATGCACGCTTAGGCTTTGGAAACGATATTTGACTGAAATACTGATTAATTGCACTTTCTAAAGAACCAAAATCAGCACTTGGGAATGTTAAATTATGCTTTATAACAAACTGATTTGTTTGCGTATTAAAGTCTGTGATTAAAGCGAAACGAGCGTTAGTGCCGCCGATATCGGCAACAAGAATAGGAGCGAATTCTGTAGTTGTCTGTGTGTTCATGTTGTTTTCTCTATTTGTCTAAGCTATTGCCGCTTATTTTTCTAGTTTTCAATGGCAAAGCCACTGTGTCTGCTAAACTTTGGGTCGTTGCCTCAAAGAAGCTATCTTTTGTATTAAAAAAATGCTGCCCAAATGAATGGGCAGCCAAATACGTTTTGACAACAAAATGATAAAACAGTGACATTATGACACCGGTGTCAGATTCGAATCAATAAAAATTTTCATTATTTGTGAATGCATACGTATTTTATTAAAAAACTCACGCCTTAAGTGCTAAAAATCAACAAAATGCACAGAAATAACACCTATTAGCTCTGAGTTTTGCTTGTAATTAACCACTCGTCACAAATAGCTTGAAAAAAATATTAAATAGCCGAAAATGGCAATTACTACTTATGTTATTTGGTAACAATATGAAAGGTAAGGCGACATCTTTTGACATTGCACATTATGCGGGTGTGTCACAGTCAACCGTGTCTCGCGCATTAAGAAACAGCCCTTTGGTCAACGAAGAAACGCGTAGACGTGTTCATGAGGTAGCAAAACAGCTCAACTATAAAGTTGATAAAAATGCCAGTAACCTAAGAACACAACAAAGTAGCACCCTCGCCCTTTTGTTATTTGAAGATCCAACCTCAGATGAATCACAAATAAACCCTTTCTTTTTGGCGATGCTTGGTAGTATTACCAGAGCGTGTGCGAAAGAAGGCTATGACTTGCTTGTTTCGTTTCAATCAAGCAGCTCAGATTGGCAAGCTGATTATGAAGATAGTCACCGTGCCGATGGCTTAATCTTATTGGGTTATGGGGATTACCTCGATTATCAACCCAAATTTAAAACCTTAATTGACCAACACACTAAGTTTGTCTGCTGGGGCGCAAGCGTCGATAACCGCCCTGACTTAACAGTGAGCTGTGATAATTATGGTGGTGGTAAGTTAGCGGCAGAGCATTTATTAGCTACAGGTAGAACAGATTGTGCTTTTATTGGTGATGCCTCTGAGCATAGCCCTGAGTTTTTTGCCCGTTACCAAGGCTTTAAAGATGCATTTTTAGCTAAAGGTGTGACCCTTAACGAACGTAAAATGGCTAATGCCATTTCTACAGAAGAGTCAGGCTATCATGCTACTCGATCATTGATTGCCAATAATATTCGTTTTAACTCTTTATTTGCAGCCAGTGACCTTATTGCTATTGGTGCTATTCGCGCCCTGAAAGAAGCAAAAATAAAAGTTCCTGACGATGTTCACGTTGTCGGTTTTGATAACATTGCTGTTGCCAGCTTTGTTAATCCGCCTCTTACCACTGTTCAGCAAGACACCACTCTTGCGGGGCAAATGTTAGTTGATAATCTACTTAAGCTTATTCGTGGTGAACAAGTAGAAAATACGCTTTTACCGCCTCGTTTAATTATTCGCGGTTCGAGTGTTTAACCCTTAGCGATAACGCCACAGTTATCGCTATCTGCTCTGCAAACTAGGCTTTTATTTATTAAAATCGCTTTTTTTTCGATTTACCCAAGACTATTACTTCGAAAAAGCAGATAATTACACCTATTATGATGAAAATGCTTATCTAGCTGTATAAAGCTTCAGATAGCAATGCGCACAAAGGTGGAATTTTTTAATGGAAATTAAAGTTAATTTTCTCGACAACCTCAGACTTGAAGCCAAGTTTGATGATTTCTCTGTCATTGCAGACCAACCTATTCGCTATAAGGGTGATGGCACTGCACCAAGTCCATTCGATTATTTCTTAGCGTCTTCTGCATTGTGTGCGGCTTACTTTATTAAAGTGTATTGTAATTCACGCGATATCCCGACTGATGGTATTCGTGTTGCGCAAAACAATATCGTTGACCCAGAAGACCGCTATAACCAAATTTTCCAAATTCAGGTTGAATTACCTGAAAGCTTATCTGAAAAAGACCGCACGGGTATTTTACGTTCTGTTGAACGTTGTACGGTAAAACGTGTTATTCAAACTGGGCCAGAGTTTAAAATCGATACTGTGGAAAGTATCGAAGCTGACGTACAAGCAATGCTGATGGCAAAACTAGGTGATGGCAGCAACACGTTTATTTTAGGTAAAGATTTACCGCTTGAAGAAACCATCGCAAATATGACGGCCATCCTTGAAGAATTAGGGATGAAAATCGAGATCTCTTCTTGGCGTAATATTGTGCCTAATGTATGGTCTCTACATATTCGTGATGCAGCCTCGCCTATGTGTTTTACTAATGGTAAAGGTGCAACTAAAGAAAGCGCGTTATGCTCAGCTTTGGGTGAATTTATTGAGCGCTTAAACTGTAACTTCTTCTATAACGATCAGTTCTTAGGGGAAGACATTGCTAATAGCGAGTTTGTTCATTATCCAAATGAAAAGTGGTTTGCTCTGACTGACGATGACTCTCTACCAGAGGGCATTTTAGATGACTATACCCGTGAAATTTATAATCCAGATGGTGAGCTATGTGGCTCACACCTAATTGATACCAACTCTGGCAATAAAGAACGTGGTATCTGTTCTATTCCTTATGTACGCCACTCTGACGGTGAAACTGTTTACTTCCCATCAAACCTAATCGAAAACTTATTCTTAAGTAATGGTATGAGCGCAGGTAACAACTTTGCCGAAGCAAAAGTACAATGTTTATCTGAAATTTTTGAACGTGCTGTTAAGCGCCAGATCATTGAGCAAGAAATTGTTTTACCAGACGTACCTCAAGAGGTTTTAAACAAATACCCAGGGATTGTTGCAGGTATTAATGGCCTTGAAGAACAAGGCTTTCCAGTTGTAGTAAAAGATGCCTCACTAGGCGGTCAGTTCCCTGTCATGTGCGTAACACTCATGAACCCTAAAACTGGCGGTGTATTTGCTTCTTTTGGTGCACACCCAAGCTTTGAAGTTGCGTTAGAGCGCAGCTTAACTGAGCTATTACAAGGCAGAAGCTTCGAAGGTTTAAACGATGTGCCTAAGCCAACATTTAATAGCATGGCTGTGTCTGAGCCAGAAAACTTTGTAGAACACTTCATTGACTCAACTGGCGTGATTTCATGGCGTTTCTTCAGTGCTAAACACGATTATGAGTTTGTTGAGTGGGATTTCTCTGGCAGCAATGAAGAAGAAACAGCGAGCTTATTCGGTATTTTAGAAAGCTTAGGTAAAGAAGCTTACATTGCTGAGTTCTCAGATCTTGGTACTGCATGTCGTATTTTGGTGCCTGATTACTCAGAAGTGTATCCAGTAGAAGACTTAATCTGGGACAATACCAATAAAGCACTTAATTTCCGCGAAGATATCTTAAATCTGCACCGTTTATCAGAAGATCAACTTGCTGATTTAGTTGAGCGCTTAGAACAAAGTGAACTTGATAACTACATTGATATCATCACCTTAATCGGCATTGAGTTTGATGAAAACACAGTGTGGGGTCAGTTAACGATTCTTGAGCTTAAACTACTTATTTACTTAGCACTTGGTGATTTAGAAGCAGCAATGGAGCTTGTTGAAGCTTTCTTACAATATAACGACAATACTATTGTAGAACGTGGTCTATTCTACCAAGCAATGCACGCAACATTAGAAGTTGCTCTTAGTGATGACCTTGAAATTGAAGATTACATCCACAGCTTTACCCGTATGTTTGGCCAAGAAACAATGGATGCCGTGGTTGGCTCAATCAACGGCGATGTGATGTTTTATGGTCTAACAGAGACCAGCATGAAGCTTGAGGGATTAGATAGACACCTTCGTTTAATCGAAAGCTATAAAAAACTACATACTGCTCGCGCTAAAAAAGCCGGGTTATAAAATCCATTCCCCCCTCAAATTCACACTTTGAGGGGGGAAGAATACTATCTACATTTAATTTTTTTTGAGTACATCATTTTCTTTAGATACATTAAATCTCTCGCAGCCCCCCGAAATTCTTTTAATAATGACATACTATATTTAATTTCAAATGTAGACTCGGGGATAAAGGCATAGTTTATGCTGGATAGATTTTTACTTTCTATTGCCCTTCTCAATTCTTCATTATTTACTTTTTCGTCACCAAATAACGACCTGATGATAACATTTTCTTTTGGTACAGAATCACGTACTTTTTGTAGGTTAAATCTTTTTTTATGACTTTTTATTTTTTCATTCAGTTTTATTGAGCTAGTATTTTTATCTTGGAATGAAATTTTCAATACTCTTCGGTAATTATTATTTTTATTCGGGCTAGCTCTGTGAAATGCAGTTCTATTAAATAAAAAAGAATGTCCTCTTTTACCTGTTATACTGTAAAATTTTGAGCTCTTAAACAATCTAGGAAGATAACCTAACTTTTTTGTGCAAACTTCAAATGCACCATCATTGGCACCTACATCAGTTAGATATACAAAAAGGCTTATATGCTGAATACCTCCCTTTTCAAAATCATGAATACAGTCTATGTCTCTATGCCAACCGTCTAAAAAGTTGTCCCCTGCTATATGTGATTTTTGAGACTTACCATCAATTTCATATGAATGACAATGATAAAGAATTGGATTGGGCATTAGCTTATAAATTAATGATATTAAGCTTGGGTTAAAAACATCGTAAAGAACCCCTAAATTAAGCATATCTAAAGCATCTACATAGCGTCTAGATTGATTCTGCTGTAAGAATAATTGATCAAATTTAGTATTCAAATACTCTATGGTTTCATCTGAATAGATTGGTTCAATTGCGACAAAAGAATCTTTAGTAAGCTTTTCAGCTAATGTTGATTTAACTGTAAACTTACTAAGCATATCTATACATTCCAAAAATCAAACAGACAAGAAATATAGAACCATAAATAGTAATAAATTCACTCAACGAATATATGCCTATTAATGATGTTATTAATGTTAATACTAAGGCTATTACACCAAAGCTCTCTTTGATACGTTTTTTCATAATTCCCTTCACTTATCGAATTGTTCCTTTTTTGCACTTAAAAAGATTGAAACTGACAATTTTACTTGAAGCTTTTTATAAAACTGCTCAGCATAAGTTATAGGTACAAAATACCTTAAATTATTATAAAAACAAAATTTATTCCATATTCTTAATACAAAGAGCTATAAACTTTAACAAATAACGAACAATGCACGCTGTTATAGGCCTTGTTGATCAAATGCAGCTCTCTAACAAATTCACTTAACTTACTGATATTTAGGCAGACCAAGGGTGTTGATCTTATTTAGCGCCTTCACTTTGATCATCGCTTCAACCAGTTGGCGATTGTA